>NZ_JBNNPF010000017.1:42816-158343 GCF_050275515.1 Streptomyces sp. NPDC004126
CGGGGAGCCCCCCTCCGCGCGCCCGGGGGGGGGGGGGGCCCGCCCCCCCCCCCCCGCGGGGCGGGGGGGGCCGCCCCCCCCCCCCCCCGCCCCCCCCCGGGCCGGGGTGCGGGCCGGGGTGCGCGGCGGGTCGAGGGGCGGGTCGCGGGCCGGGTGGAGGGGCGGCTCACGGCGGGCGGGAATTCCACCCGAACCGGTGAGCCGTCCCCCGGCGCTGTCCCGCCGGCGGCCGTGGTGCCGTCCGTCAGGCGCCGACTTCCTTGGCCAGGTTGTCGAGGACGGTGTCGTAGATGCGGCCGAGGCCCTTGGGGGCGAAGGTGCGCTCGAAGAAGCCGCCGATGCCGCCGGCGCCGTTCCAGACGGTGCTGACCACGGCGCGGGAGCGTCCCTCGCCGGCGGGGGTCACGGTCCAGGTGGTGACCATGGAGGAGTTGCGGTCCTTCTCCACGAGCTGGCCGTCGGTGGGCTCGGTGACCTCCAGCAGGCAGTCCCGTACGCGCTTGCTGGTGGCCTGGAGCTTCCAGTGGACCAGGGTGCCCTCGCCGTCCCCGCCCTCGCGCACCTCGTACTCGCTGAAGTGCTCGGGGAGCAGCTTGTTCCGGGTGCCGGTGTAGTCGGCCAGCGCGTCGAACACGGTGTCCGCGTCGGCCTCGATGATGCGCTCCGTGGTGGCCTCGACCTGCGCCATACCTGTTCCTCCAGCAGTCGTGAACGTTGCGGCGGCAAGCCAATCACCTCCGGGGCGGGCGCCCAAATCCGCCCTCCGTCGCCGGGCGGCCCCGGCCGGGGGCGAGGGGCCTCCGGCCGGGGGGACGGGACCGCTGCCGTCCTGACCGGTCCTCAGGAGAGGAGGCCGAGGAGGTTGCCCAGGGCGATGGTGGCGAAGTTCACGTCGTAGTTGTACGAGTTGCCGCTGCCGATGACGCTGCCGCCGAGGCCGTCGCCGCCGCCCAGGGCCGCGGCGTGGGCGGCGGTCGACGAGACCCCGCACACGACGATCGCGCCGACCGCCGCCAGGGAGGACTTGAGGAAGTTACGCATTTCATCACCTTTCATGATCTGTCGGACGTCGATTGCCTTCCCGGCGGGCCGGGCGGGACGCCCTCGCCGCGGGGCGGGCAACCCCATCGGCGCAGCACTTGCGGCCACTCGCAGCACCGCCCGCCCGCACCGGCGGGTTCTCGCCCGCACGATCATGGGAACGTTTGTTCTATTCTCGGGTCCCCGTCCGCGTCACCGTCCCCGTCACCGAGGAGGCATCCATGCGCTGGGAGAATCTGACCGGGGCGCCGGGCAGCGGTCCGGCCGCCCTGTTCGGGGCCGGCTCCGTCGTCACCCGCACCTTCGACACCCCCGAGTTCCGCGGGATCACCTTCCACGAGGTGCGGGCCCGCTCGATCGTCAACCGGGTGCCCGGGGCCTCGCGGATGCCGTTCGAATGGACCGTCAACCCCTACCGGGGCTGCAGCCACGCCTGCGTCTACTGCTTCGCCCGCAAGACCCACGGCTACCTCGACCTGGACACCGGGATCGGCTTCGACTCCCAGATCGTCGTCAAGGTCAACGCCCCCGAGCTGCTGCGCCGCGAGCTGGCCGCGCCGCGCTGGGGCGGCGCGCACATCGCGATGGGCACCAACGTCGACTGCTACCAGCGCGCCGAGGGCCGCTACCGCCTGATGCCCGGGATCATCGGGACGCTGCGGGAGCGCGCGAACCCCTTCTCGATCCTCACCAAGGGCACGCTGATCCTGCGCGACCTGCCCTTGCTGCGGCAGGCCGCCGAGGTCGCCGAGGTCGGCGTCTGCGTCTCGGTCGGGTTCACCGACACGGGCCTGTGGCGGACCGTGGAGCCCGGCACCCCCTCCCCCGCCGCCCGGCTGGCCGCCGTACGGGCCCTGACGGACGCGGGCCTCGAATGCGGGGTGCTGATGGCGCCGGTGATCCCCTTCCTCGGCGACTCCCCCGAGCAGCTGCGGGCGACCGTCCGGGCGGTCGCCGCGTCCGGGGCGGCCTCCGTGACACCCCTGGTACTCCATCTGCGGCCGGGGGCGCGCGAGTGGTTCACGGCCTGGCTCGGCCGTCATCACCCGCACCTGGTCGAACGGTACGAACGGATGTACGCGGGCGGCTCGTACGCGCCCACCTGGTACCAGCGCCGGATCACCCGCCAAGTCCACGAGCTCGCCGCCGAATTCGGCATCGGACCGGCCCGGCGCGGGCAGCCGCGGGCCCTGCCCGAGCCGGAGCGGCCCGCCGCCCCGGCCCCCGCCGGACCGACGCAGCTGACGCTGATGTGACCCCGCGGCACGCACCGCCCGTGACCCGGACGCCTCCCGACGGGTCATCACATCGGGCCAATGCGCGACCCAATCCCGTCTTCCCGCCACGGTTTCCGGGACGATTCCGCCCAGAACCCTCGGCTGGGAGGCCCCATGCTCCACCCCTCGAAGCTGCGCCCCGCGAAGAAGCGGGCCGCCGTCCTGCTGGCGATCTCCACCGTCGCCGCCGCACTCGCGACCCCCCTCACCGCCGCGCCGGCCGCGCCCGCCGAGGCGCCCGCCCCGGCCGCCGCGGGCCTGCGCTGGACCGGCTGCGCGACGCCCCGCTACCCGACGCTGCAGTGCGCCTCCCTCAAGGTCCCGCTCGACCACGAGCAGCCCGCCGGGCGGCAGATCTCCCTGGCCCTGACCCGCGTCCCGCACACCGCCGCCGCCTCCCAGGGGCCGCTGCTGGTCAACCCCGGCGGCCCGGGCGGCAGCGGCCGCGCGCTGGCCGGGTTCATCGCCTCGGCCCTGCCCAAGGACGTGGCCGCCCAGTACGACGTGATCGGCTTCGACCCCCGGGGCGTGGGCAAGAGCGAGCCCGCCCTCGACTGCGGGTCCGGGCACTTCAACCCGGTACGGCCCGACTCCGTGCCGCGGGACGGCGCGACCGAGCGGGCCAACCTGGAGCGGGTGCGGTCCTTCGCGGTGTCCTGCCAGGAGAAGCACGCGGACGTGCTCCCGTACGTCGGCACCGTCTCGGCGGCCCGCGACCTGGAGGTGCTGCGCACCGCGCTGGGCGCGCCGAAGCTCAGCTACTTCGGCTACTCCTACGGCACCTACCTGGGCGCCGTGTACGCCAAGCTCCACCCGGACCGGGTGCACCGGCTGGTGCTGGACTCCGTGGTCGACCCGGGCGGCGTCTGGTACGCGGACAACCTCTCGCAGGACCTGGCCTTCGACGCCCGCCACAAGGCGTTCCTGGCCTGGGTGGCCCAGTACGACTCCACGTACCACCTGGGCACCGACCCGGCCCGGGTCGAGGAGCGCTGGTACGCGATGCGCGAGGCGCTGCGCGGGGCCCCGGCGGGCGGGAAGGTGGGCCCGGCCGAGCTGGAGGACACGTACATGCCGGGCGGCTACTACAACGGCTACTGGCCGTCGCTGGCCGAGGCCTTCGCGGCGTACGCGGTCAAGCAGGACCCGAAGCCGCTGGTGGCGGCGTACGAGCGGCTGGGCGCGGTGGAGCCCTCGGCGAACAACAGCTACAGCGTCTACACGGCGGTGCAGTGCCGGGACTCGGCGTGGCCGCGGGACTGGAACCGCTGGCGGGCCGACATGTGGCGGACGCACGCCAAGGCGCCCTTCATGACCTGGAACAACGCCTGGTACAACGCGCCGTGCGCGTTCTGGCCGACGCAGCCGCTGGAGGCTCCGGACGTGACGAACACCGCGCTGCCGAAGGCGCTGCTGTTCCAGGCGACGGAGGACGCGGCCACCCCGTACGAGGGTGCGGTGAGCATGCGGGACAAGCTGGCGGGCTCGGCGCTGGTGGTGGAGGAGGGCGGAGGCAACCACGGCATCGCCCTGAGCGGCAACAAGTGCCTGGACGAGAAGCTGTCCGCGTACCTGAGGACGGGCCAGGCGGCGGACGCGACCTGCCAGGCGCAGCCCGCGCCGAAGCCGGCCACGGCGACCCGGGCGGTGCCGCCCTCGGCGGGCGGTGCGGCCCTGCACGGGCTGCTGGGCTTCCGGGGCTGACGCCGGGCGGGCAAGATCGTCCGCATGACTCTTCCTTCGAACGCCGACAGCCACCTCACCCGTATCGCCGCGCCCGAGGGCGTCAGCCCCGGCACCGGTTACAGCCACGTCGTCTGGGGCACCGGGCGGTTCGTGGCCGTGTCGGGGCAGTGCGCCTTCGACGAGAAGGGCGAGGTGGTCGGCGAGGGCGACCCGGCCGCGCAGGCGCGGCAGGTGTTCGAGAACCTGCGGCGGTGCCTGGCGGCGGCCGGGGCGGGCTTCGAGGACGTGGTGAAGCTGACGTACTTCGTCACGGACGTGGCCGACCTGCCGGCGGTGCGGGCGGCCCGGGACGAGGTGATCGCCCCGGACCGGCTGCCGGCGTCCTCGGCGGTCCAGGTCGCGGCCCTGTTCCGCCCGGAACTCCTGCTGGAGGTGGAAGCCTTCGCGGTGATCCCGGCGGAGCGCTGAGGGCACCGCTGCGCGGGGGTCCGGGGGCGGAGCCTTCGGGGAACGGGCGAAGGGCGGGTAGGGGACCGGCCCCGCGCAGCGGCATGCGCACCGCCCGGCCAGGGCTTACGCGTCGGGGTGCCCCGCCATCAGCCCGGCCAGGGCCTCGGTGGCGGCCAGCGCCAGCCGGGGGTGGGCCTGGGCCCGGACGAGGACGTCGCGGGCCCGGGCGTCGGCGAGGGCGCCCAGGCCCTCGACGCAGGCCAGGGCCACCCGCCAGTACGGGTCGTGCGGGGCCAGCAGCCGGGACAGGGTCTTGATCAGGGCCGGGGCCGACTCGGGCGCCCGCAGCGCGGTCAGCAGCCGGACCGGGTGCAGGGCGTAGGCCGTGCGCAGGGAGTTCGTCGCCAGGGCGGCCGCCGCGCGGGCGGTGCGCGGGTCGCCGAGGACGCCGAGCGCCTGAGCGGCGGCGGCGCAGCGGGCCGGGTCCCGGTGGTTGAGCAGCAGGACCAGTGGTTCGAAGGCCCGCCGGTCCCCGGCCATCCCGAGCCGGTACGCGGCCAGTTCGCGGGCCCACAGGGGCAGCCCGGCGGAGGTCAGGGAGGCGGCCAGGGCGTCCGGCGCCGCCGCGAGCAGTTCCGCGTACGCGGCCGAGCCGTCGGCCTCCGCCCGCAGGCGTTCCAGGACGTCGTTCACGCGGCCACCCTAGGGCCCCGCGGCCCCCGGTAGGCGGCGTTCCGCGGAGCCCGCTGATCGATGATCGATGATCGGTACATTTGGGCGGTACAGGTCACATCTCCGCGCTCTGGCGGACCAGTTACCGGCCGGTTAATGTCCTTCCCAACACGTACGGACGCGGCCTGGTGACGCAGCCGCCCCGTACCAGTCGGTCCGTTCGCTCGACCGTTTCACCCGTACGGCTGGACCCCGGGACAGGGTTCCGCCGTCTCCACCCGCCGCGCCCCCATCCCTCTCCGGGCGCACCGCCGGGTCCGCTCCGCACGGCTCTTCCGTACGGCATCCGCGCGCGCCGTGCGCCGCGCGCTCCCTCAGTCGTCACCCTCTTCCACTGGAGTCCCGCGATGGACCTTCCGTCCACGTCCAGTCAGTCCTCCCTCCGCACCGTCGCCGTCGTCGGCCTCGGCACGATGGGCACCGGCATCGCCGAGGTGCTCGCCCGGGCCGGCCGCGAGGTCATCGGCATCGACGTCAGCGAGGCCGCCACCCGACGCGCCGCCGGGGCCCTCGCGGCCGCCACGGCCCGCTCGGTGGCCAAGCACAAGATCACCGAGCAGGAGCGCGAGGCGGTCCTGGCCCGCTTCCGCACCTTCACGGACATCGGGGCCGCCGCCGAGGCCGACCTCGTCATCGAGGTGGTCCCGGAGGACTACGACCTCAAGCACCGGATCATCGGCGAGCTCGACGCGGTCGTCCGGCCCGACACCGTGCTGGCCACCGGCACCAACGCGCTGTCCGTGACCCGGCTCGCCGCCGAGTCCCGGCACCCGGAGCGGGTGCTGGGCATGCACTTCTTCAACCCGGCCCCGGCGATGAAGCTCGTGGAGGTCGTCTCCAGCGTGCTGACCGCGCCGGCGGCCGTCGAGGCGGTCACCGAGCTGGCGGTGGAGCTGGGCAAGCAGCCCGTCGCGGTCGGCGACCGGCCCGGCTTCGTCGCCGACGGCCTGCTCTTCGGCTACCTCAACCAGGCCGCCGCGATGTACGAGGCCAAGTACGCCTCCCGCGAGGACATCGACGCGGCGATGAAGCTGGGCTGCGGCCTGCCGATGGGGCCCCTGGCCCTGCTCGACCTGGTCGGCGTGGACACCGCGCGCACCGTGCTGGAGGCCATGTACGCCTCCTCGGGCGACCGGCTGCACGCCCCGGCGCCGATCCTGGGCCAGCTCGTCGAGGCGGGCCTGACCGGGCAGAAGGCCGGGCGCGGCTTCTACACGTACGAGGCCCCGGGCAGCCCGGTGGCCGTCCGCGACCTGCAGACCCCGCTGGACGGGTCCCTGCTGGGCGCGGGCCGTCCGGTCTCCTCGGTCGGCGTGGCCGGCTCCGGGACCATGGCGAGCGGCATCGCTCAGGTCTTCGCGCAGGCCGGCTACGACGTGGTGCTGGCCGCCCGCAGCGAGGAGAAGGCCGAGGCCGCGAAGGCCGCGATCGGGAAGTCCCTGGGCCGTGCGGTGTCCAAGGGCCGACTGACCGAGGAGGCCGCCGCGCAGACCCTGGACCGGATCACCCCGGCCGGGTCGCTGGACGCCTTCGCGGACGTGGACCTGGCGGTCGAGGCGGTCGCCGAGGACCTGGAGGTCAAGCAGCAGCTCTTCGCGGGCCTGGACAAGGTCTGCAAGCCGGGCGCGGTGCTGGCCACCACCACCTCCTCGCTGCCGGTGATCGCGGTCGCGCGGGCCACCTCGCGTCCGCAGGACGTGATCGGCATGCACTTCTTCAACCCGGCTCCGGCCATGAAGCTGGTCGAGGTGGTCCGGACGGTCCTGACGGCCGACGACGTGCACGCCACGGTCCGCGAGGTCTGCACCAAGGTGCGCAAGCACCCGGTGGACTGCGGGGACCGGGCCGGCTTCATCGTGAACGCGCTGCTGTTCCCGTACTTGAACAACGCCGTCAAGATGGTCGAGCAGCACTACGCGGGCATCGACGACATCGACGCCGCGATGAAGCTGGGCGGCGGCTACCCGATGGGGCCCTTCGAGCTCCTCGACGTGGTCGGCCTGGACGTGTCGCTCGCCATCGAGAAGGTCCTCTACCAGGAGTTCCGCGACCCCGCCCTGGCGCCGTCCCCGCTGCTGGAGCACCTGGTGGCGGCGGGCTGCCTGGGCCGGAAGACCGGCCGCGGATTCCGTGAGTACGCCCGCCGGTAGGGGGACACCCCCTGACCCCCGGCCGGGCCCCGATCAGGATGCGTGGGGAGGGCTGCTCGGGTCCGCCGGACCCTCACGGCGGACATACCCTCCCGAGCCCAGTGCGGGCCCTCCCCCGCATCCACCCCCCTCGCACCCCCCTCCGGCGCGCGCGCCTGCGCGAATGAAGTACTTTCGCTCTATGTCCCAGCCCGCCAAGACCTCACCCCGCGCCACGTCGGCCGCCGACTCCCAGGAGAGCGCGGCCGGCACCCGGGCGGCCGCCCAGCGGCTCAAGATGCGCCGCGAGCTCGCCGCCGCGGCGATGGAGCTCTTCGCGACCAAGGGGTACGAGGCCACGACGGTCGACGAGATCGCCGCGACCGCCGGGGTGGCGCGCCGGACCTTCTTCCGGCACTTCCGCTCCAAGGAAGAGGCGATCTTCCCGGACCACGACGACACCCTGATCCGCGCCGAGGCCGTCCTGGACGTGGCTCCGGCGCACGAGCACCCGCTCGACACGGTGTGCCGGGGGATCAAGGAAGTCATGAAGATGTACGCCGCCTCGCCGGCGGTGTCGGTGGAGCGCTACCGGCTGACCCGCGAGGTGCCGGCGCTGCGGGAGCGGGAGATCGCCTCGGTGGCCCGCTACGAGCGGCTCTTCACCCGCTACCTGCTCGCCCACTTCGACGAGACCGACCACCACGACGGCAACGACGACCCGCTGCTGGCCGAGGTGGCCGCCTCCGCGGTGGTGACCGCGCACAACCACGTGCTGCGGCGGTGGCTGCGGGCGGGGGGCCAGGGGGACGTGGAGGCCCAGCTGGACCACGCCTTCGCGATCGTCCGCAAGACCTTCGGGTCGGGGATCGGCGCCGGCCGGACACCGGGCGCGGCGGTCGAGGCACCGCAGGCGGCGGTGCGCACGGAGGGTGAGGTCCTGGTCGCGGTGGCGCGTACGGACGCTCCGCTCGACGAGGTCATGCGGACCATCGAAGAGGCACTCAGGAACAAGTAGGCGGTCGCCCCTCCAGCAGCAGGAGGCGACCTCCGTCACAGCGGCCGCTCCCATTCCGGGGGCGGCC
Organism: Streptomyces sp. NPDC004126; assembly: GCF_050275515.1. Lineage (NCBI taxonomy): Bacteria > Bacillati > Actinomycetota > Actinomycetes > Kitasatosporales > Streptomycetaceae > Streptomyces > Streptomyces sp. NPDC004126. The sequence continues at coordinate 51,217 of NZ_JBNNPF010000017.1, forward strand.
GTTTTCCTTTGTCCGAGTTGCCCCTACTCGCGGGTAACTCTGATCGATCATCGCTCATCTGCGCAGGTCAATCGGCAAGTGAGAGAAATTTTTGGCACCCAGTGCCTTGCCGAGTGACACGGGGTGCCATACGTTGAGTCCCGTCCGGATGTCCCCGCGGCCCACACCCACTCGGTACGGAACGCGCCCCGGATGCCTGCGTCACCAGGCCCCGCTCGCCCTCACCACAGGCGCGACAGCACAGCAGCAGCACAGCTCCGCCGGACCGACGGCACCTCGCAGCACCACACCACACGTAACCGCGCACCCGCGTATCCCTCAGCGCACCCTCATCAGCGCTTGCCGGAGGCAATACCGTGAAGGACATCCTGGACGCGATTCAGTCGCAGTCCGCCACCGCCGCAGACTTCGCCGCACTGCCGCTCCCCGACTCGTACCGCGCGATCACCGTGCACAAGGACGAGGCGGAGATGTTCGCGGGGCTCACCACCCGCGAGAAGGACCCGCGCAAGTCCCTGCACCTGGACCAGGTCCCGGTTCCGGAACTCGGCCCGGGCGAGGCCCTGGTGGCCGTCATGGCCTCCTCGGTCAACTACAACTCGGTGTGGACCTCGATCTTCGAGCCGGTTTCCACCTTCAACTTCCTGGAGCGCTACGGGCGCCTGTCGGAGCTCACCAAGCGCCACGACCTCCCGTACCACGTCATCGGCTCCGACCTCGCGGGCGTCGTGCTGCGCACCGGCCCCGGCGTCAACTCCTGGAAGCCGGGCGACGAGGTCGTCGCGCACTGCCTCTCGGTCGAGCTGGAGTCCTCGGACGGGCACAACGACACGATGCTCGACCCCGAGCAGCGCATCTGGGGCTTCGAGACCAACTTCGGCGGCCTGGCGGAGATCGCCCTCGTCAAGTCGAACCAGCTGATGCCGAAGCCCGACCACCTGAGCTGGGAGGAGGCCGCCTCCCCGGGCCTGGTCAACTCCACCGCCTACCGCCAGCTGGTCTCCCGCAACGGCGCCGGCATGAAGCAGGGTGACAACGTCCTGATCTGGGGCGCCAGCGGCGGCCTCGGCTCCTACGCCACCCAGTTCGCCCTGGCCGGCGGCGCCAACCCGATCTGCGTCGTCTCCTCCCCGGAGAAGGCGGAGATCTGCCGCAAGATGGGCGCCACGGCCGTCATCGACCGCAACGCCGAGGGCTACAAGTTCTGGAAGGACGAGCGCACCCAGGACCCGCGCGAGTGGAAGCGCTTCGGCTCGAAGATCCGCGAGCTGACCGGCGGCGAGGACATCGACATCGTCTTCGAGCACCCGGGCCGCGAGACCTTCGGCGCCTCCGTCTACGTCACCCGCAAGGGCGGCACGATCACCACCTGCGCCTCGACCTCGGGCTACATGCACGAGTACGACAACCGCTACCTGTGGATGTCCCTCAAGAAGATCATCGGCTCGCACTTCGCGAACTACCGCGAGGCGTGGGAGGCCAACCGCCTGATCGCCAAGGGCAAGATCCACCCCACCCTCTCGAAGGTCTACTCCCTGGAGGAGACCGGCCAGGCGGCGTACGACGTCCACCGCAACCTCCACCAGGGCAAGGTCGGCGTCCTCGCCCTCGCCCCCGAGGAGGGCCTCGGCGTCCGCGACCACGAGATGCGCGCCAAGCACCTCGACGCGATCAACCGCTTCCGCAACGTCTGAGTCTGTAGTCCACTCAAAGGCCATAAGGATCGCCTGAGATGACAGAGCGCCAGAAGGACCGTCCGTGGCTCATGCGGACGTACGCCGGCCACTCCACGGCCGAGGCGTCCAACGAGCTGTACCGCCGCAACCTCGCCAAGGGCCAGACCGGCCTGTCGGTCGCGTTCGACCTCCCGACGCAGACCGGCTACGACCCCGACCACGTCCTCGCCCGCGGCGAGGTCGGCCGGGTCGGGGTCCCGGTCTCCCACCTCGGCGACATGCGGCGGCTGTTCCAGGACATACCCCTGGAGCAGATGAACACCTCGATGACGATCAACGCCACCGCCATGTGGCTGCTGGCGCTCTACCAGGTGGCCGCCGAGGAGCAGGGCGCGGACATCGCCCAGCTCCAGGGCACCACCCAGAACGACATCGTCAAGGAGTACCTCTCGCGCGGGACGCACGTCTTCCCGCCCGGGCCCTCGCTCCGCCTGACGACGGACATGATCGCGTACACGGTCAACCACATCCCGAAGTGGAACCCGATCAACATCTGCAGCTACCACCTGCAGGAGGCCGGGGCCACGCCGGTCCAGGAGATCTCGTACGCGATGTCCACCGCGATCGCCGTCCTGGACTCGGTGCGCGACTCGGGCCAGGTGCCCGAGGAGCGCTTCGGCGAGGTGGTCGCCCGCATCTCCTTCTTCGTGAACGCGGGCGTCCGCTTCATCGAGGAGATGTGCAAGATGCGCGCCTTCGGCCGGATCTGGGACAAGGTCACCAAGGAGCGCTACGGCATCGAGAACGCCAAGCAGCGCCGGTTCCGCTACGGCGTCCAGGTGAACTCGCTCGGCCTGACCGAGGCGCAGCCCGAGAACAACGTCCAGCGCATCGTGCTGGAGATGCTCGCGGTCACCCTCTCCAAGGACGCCCGGGCCCGCGCGGTGCAGCTGCCCGCCTGGAACGAGGCGCTGGGCCTGCCCCGGCCCTGGGACCAGCAGTGGTCGCTGCGCATCCAGCAGGTCCTGGCCCACGAGAGCGACCTGCTGGAGTACGAGGACATCTTCGCCGGCTCCCACGTCATCGAGGCCAAGGTCGACTCCCTGGTCGCCGACTGCCTGGCCGAGATCGACCGGATACAGGAGATGGGCGGCGCCATGGCGGCCGTCGAGTCCGGGTACCTGAAGTCCCAGCTGGTCTCCTCGCACGCCGAGCGGCGCGCCCGGATCGAGGCCGGCGAGGACAAGATCGTCGGGGTGAACTGCTTCCAGCAGACCGAGGAGAACCCCCTCACCTCCGACCTCGACGGGGCCATCATGACCGTCGACCCGGCGGTGGAGGCGTTCACCGTCGAGCGGATCACCCGCTGGCGGGCCGAGCGGCAGGAGTCCTCGGACCGGCAGGGGAACGGCGACCCGTTCGTCTTCCCGACCGCCGGGCAGGCCCTGGACCGGCTGAAGGAGGCCGCCGCCGGGACCGAGAACCTCATGGAGGCCACCCTGGAGTGCGCCCGCGCCGGTGTCACCACCGGTGAGTGGGCGAACGCCCTGCGCGAGGTCTTCGGCGAGTTCCGCGCCCCGACCGGCGTCTCCTCGGCCCCGGTCGCCGTCACCGCCGAGGAGGGCACCCCGCTGGCCCTGGTCCGCGAGAAGGTCTCCCGGACGGCGGACGAGCTGGGCTCCGGCCGACTGCGCCTGCTGGTCGGCAAGCCCGGCCTGGACGGTCACTCCAACGGTGCCGAGCAGATCGCCGTGCGGGCCCGCGACGCCGGGTTCGAGGTGGTCTACCAGGGCATCCGGCTGACTCCCGAGGAGATCTCCTCGGCGGCCCTGGCCGAGGACGTGCACTGCGTGGGACTGTCCATCCTGTCCGGTTCGCACAGCGCACTGGTCCCGGACGTCCTGGAACGACTGCGCACGGCGGGGGCGGGCGACATCCCCGTCATCGTCGGGGGCATCATTCCGAACGCCGACGCCGTCACGCTGAAGGCCGCCGGGGTGGCCGCCGTGTTCACCCCGAAGGACTTCGGCATCACGGAGATCATCGGCCGTATCGTCGACGAGATCCGCAAGGCCAACAAGCTCCACCCTCTCAACATCGCTGAAAGCACGGAGGTCCCCGCATGACCACGCCCCTCTCCCCCGTGAACCGGCTGCGTCCGCGCCGCTCCTGCCTCGCGGTCCCGGGCTCGAACCCGCGGTTCCTGGAGAAGGCCCAGGGCCTGCCGGCCGACCAGGTCTTCCTGGACCTGGAGGACGCCTGCGCCCCGCTCGCCAAGGAAGGCGCCCGCCACACCATCGTGGACGCGCTGAACAACGGCGACTGGACCGGCAAGACCCGCGTGGTGCGCGTCAACGACTGGACCACCCACTGGACGTACCGCGACGTCATCACCGTCGTGGAGGGCGCGGGCCAGAACCTCGACTGCATCATGCTGCCGAAGGTCCAGGACGCCCAGCAGGTCGTCGCCCTGGACCTGCTGCTGACCCAGATCGAGAAGACCATGGGCTTCGAGGTCGGCAAGATCGGCATCGAGGCGCAGATCGAGAACGCCAAGGGCCTGGTCAACGTCGACGAGATCGCCGCCGCCTCGCCGCGCCTGGAGACCATCATCTTCGGCCCGGCCGACTTCATGGCCTCGATCAACATGAAGTCCCTGGTCGTGGGCATGCAGCCGCCCGGCTACCCCGCGGACGCCTACCACTACATCCTGATGCGGATCCTGATGGCGGCCCGTACGCACAACCTCCAGGCCATCGACGGCCCCTTCCTCCAGATCCGCGACGTGGACGCCTACCGCGAGGTCGCCGGCCGCGCCGCCGCCCTGGGCTTCGACGGCAAGTGGGTGCTGCACCCCGGCCAGGTCGACGCGGCCAACGAGGTCTTCTCGCCCTCCCAGGAGGACTACGACCACGCCGAGCTGATCCTCGACGCCTACGACTGGTGCACCTCCGAGGCGGGCGGCAAGAAGGGCTCCGCGATGCTCGGCGACGAGATGATCGACGAGGCCAGCCGCAAGATGGCCCTGGTCATCGCCGGCAAGGGCCGGGCCGCCGGCATGCAGCGCACCACCAAGTTCGAGATCCCGGGAGCCTGAGCCATGCAGTTCGGACGCACTTACGAGGAGTTCGAGGTCGGCGCGGTCTACAAGCACTGGCCCGGGAAGACGGTCACGGAGTACGACGACCACCTCTTCTGCCTCCTCACCATGAACCACCACCCGCTCCACATGGACGCGAACTACGCCGAGAACACGACCGACTTCGGCAGGAACGTGGTGGTCGGCAACTACGTCTACTCGCTGCTGCTCGGCATGTCCGTGCCGGACGTCTCCGGGAAGGCCATCGCCAACCTGGAGATCGAGTCCCTGCGGCACGTGGCGCCGACCTTCCACGGCGACACGATCTACGGCGAGACCACCGTCCTGGACAAGACCCCGTCCAAGTCCAAGGACGACCGCGGCATCGTCTACGTGGAGACCAAGGGCTACAAGCAGGACGGCACCCTCGTCTGCGTCTTCCGGCGCAAGGTGATGGTCCCGACCGAGACGTACATCAAGGCGCGCGGCGGCGAGCAGCCCGGCCGGCCTCAGCTGAAGGAACAGGGGAAGTAGCCATGGCACGACTCGCCCAGACCGCCGGGCTCACGGACGTCCAGCAGGAGATCCTCAAGACCGTCCGGGAGTTCGTCGACAAGGAGATCATCCCGGTCGCGACCGAGCTGGAACACCGCGACGAGTACCCGCAGCAGATCGTCGACGGCCTCAAGGAGCTGGGCCTCTTCGGCCTGATGATCCCGGAGGAGTACGGCGGCCTGGGTGAGTCGCTGCTCACCTACGCGCTGTGCGTCGAGGAGATAGCCCGCGGCTGGATGTCCGTCTCGGGCATCATCAACACGCACTTCATCGTGGCGTACATGCTCAAGCAGCACGGCACGCAGGAGCAGAAGGAGTACTTCCTCCCGCGCATGGCGCTGGGCGAGGTGCGCGGCGCGTTCTCGATGTCGGAGCCCGGGCTGGGCTCGGATGTGTCGGCCATCACGTCGAAGGCGGTGAAGGACGGCGACGAGTACGTCCTGAACGGCCAGAAGATGTGGCTGACGAACGGCGGCTCCTCGACCCTGGTGGCCGTTCTGGTCCGGAGTGACGAAGGACACCCCGAGGGCACCGCGCCCCACAAGTCGATGACCACCTTCCTCGTGGAGAAGGAGCCCGGCTTCGGAGAGGTCCGTCCGGGCCTGACGATCCCGGGCAAGATCGACAAGATGGGCTACAAGGGCGTGGACACGACCGAGCTCATCATGGACGGACTGCGCATTCCGGCCAATCGGGTCCTCGGAGGCCAGACGGGCCGAGGGTTTTACCAAATGATGGACGGCGTCGAGGTCGGCCGCGTCAACGTGGCGGCGCGTGGCTGCGGCGTCGCGCAGCGTGCTTTCGAACTGGGTGTCTCCTATGCCCAGCAACGTCACACTTTCGGCAAGGCGATCGCCGAGCACCAGGCCATCCAGTTCAAGCTGGCCGAGATGGCTACCAAGGTCGAGGCCGCCCATGCCATGATGGTGAACGCGGCACGCAAAAAGGACTCCGGGGAACGAAACGACCTCGAAGCCGGGATGGCGAAGTACCTCGCCTCCGAATACTGCAAGGAGGTCGTCGAGGATGCCTTCCGTATCCACGGCGGCTACGGGTTCTCGAAGGAGTACGAGATCGAGCGCCTCTACCGGGAAGCGCCGATGCTTCTGATCGGTGAAGGAACCGCCGAGATCCAGAAAATGATCATCGGGCGACGCCTGCTCGAGGAGTACCGACTCCAGGGCTGAATGTCCCTTTTGCGGTGGATCATCCGATGATCCACCGCAGAAGAGTCACCGGCAGTCACTGGCTGACGGCCATCGACTCGGCTTCTGGCTTGCCCAGTTGTTGCGCGCAACCGATAGCATTCCAGTAAAGCCGCCGTCCCGTCCCCCCGTTTGCGGCGCGGCAATCACCCGCTACGAAGGTCATCCATGCCCCACAGCCAAACCTCTGCACACCGCGACAGCCTCTCCGGCGTACGCCTCGCGCGCGGAGCATCGCCGTGGCTTCTGCCGACCGTCGCCACCGCGGCGCTCAGCCTCACCCGGGCCCGCAAGTCCGGACGCTGGGCCGCGGCGGCCGTGCCCGCCACCGCTCTCGCGGCGGGCATGCTGTGGTTCTTCCGCGACCCCGAGCGCGAGATCGCCCAGGGCCGTGTCATCTCGCCCGCCGACGGTGTGGTGCAGAGCATCATGCCGTGGAAGGACGGGCGCACCCGCGTCGCGATCTTCATGAGCCCGCTGAACGTCCACGTCAACCGCGCGCCCCTGGCGGGCACGGTGACGTCCGTGGAGCACATCCCCGGCGGGTTCGTCCCGGCGTTCAACAAGGAGAGCGAGAACAACGAGCGCGTCGTCTGGCACTTCGACACCGAGCTCGGCGACATCGAGATGGTGCAGATCGCCGGCGCCGTCGCGCGTCGCATCGTCCCGTACCTGCCGGCCGGAACCAAGGTGGAGCAGGGCGAACGCATCGGTCTGATCCGCTTCGGCTCCCGCGTCGACATCTACCTCCCGGAGGGCGTCGAGGTCGCGGTCGAAGTCGGTCAGGCCACCACCGCGGGGGTGACCCGAATTGACCGTGACTGACCCCGAGACTCCTGCCACCGGCTGGGTTCCCGAATCCGCCGAGGAGGAGTCCGCCGAGGACGACATGCCGCTCTCACTGCGGCTGTCGATAGCGGACACGCTCACCCTCGGCAACGCCACGTGCGGATTCATGGCGGTGTACTTCACCACCACCGGGATCCTCATCCCGCACCTCACCGGCAGCGGCGAGTCGGGCATGGCCCGGCACAGCGCGGCGACCGCGGTGATACTGATGCTGCTCGCGGCGGTCTTCGACCTCTTCGACGGCATCGTGGCCCGCAAGCTGCGCAGCTCGCCGATGGGCGCGGAGCTGGACAACCTGTCCGACCTGATCAGCTTCGGGCTGGCGCCCGCGTACTTCGTGCTCGTCTACGGCATGGTCGCCGACGACGCGCACCAGAAGATGTCGGCGCTCGCCGCGATCGTGGTGCTGCTGGCGGTCGTCCTGCGGCTCGCGAGATTCAGCTGCGTGACGATGAAGGACGGCATGTTCCAGGGCATGCCGAGCCCCTTCGGTGCGCTGACGGTCGTCTCGATCGTGCTGCTGGAGCTGCCGTTCGTCCCGACGCTGCTGGCGATCATCGGGGTGGCCTGGCTGATGGTGAGCCGGGTCGAGTACCCCAAGCCGCGGGGTGTCCTCGCGGCGGCGATGCTGAGCTGGATCGTCGGGGCGATGGGCCTCCTGGCGGCCTGGGCGTTCGACGCCCCGGGCGGCCAGCTGCTCCTCCAGACCGGCTGCGCGCTCCAGATCGCCCTGGCGGCGACCATCCCGCTGTTCGCGACGACCCGTCGCGCGAACACGTTCCGCCACAACCGGCGCGAGGCACGCGCGGCGCAGCTCCCGTAGCCCGGCCGCTTTTGAAGGCCCCGGGGTGCCACTGGCCCTCCGGGGCCTTCCCGTTTCTGATGCGCCGCTCGCGCGGCTCGGCCGCGGGCGGCCTCCCCGGCTTCGCGCCGCTGCGCCGGACTCCGTCCGTCGGGTGCGGGGCGGGGTCGGTCTGGCCGGCTGGTGCCGGTGGGCGTGTGCGGGTGGTGTGCCGCTGCGCTGGCTGGGTCCCCTACCCGCCCTTCCTCCGTTCCCCGGGCGCTGCCCGGACCCGTACGGGCGCTTCGCGCCCGTCGCCTCAAACGCCGGCGAGGCTGAAATCAGCCTCGCCGGCGTTTGAGGCGCGGGTCCGGGCGGAGCCCGGGGAACGGTGGAAGGGAGGGTAGGGGACCTCGCCCCGCGCAGCGGCCACCCACGGCTCACGGGAGGGGCGAGACCAGGACGTTCTCGGAGCGGCGCCCGGCCAGGTAGTCCGCCACGTTGCGGACCGTCGCGTCGACGATCTGCCCCACCGCGTCCAGCGTGTAGTACGCCTGGTGGCTGGTCACGACCACGTTCGGGAACGTCACGAGCCGGGCCAGCGTGTCGTCCTCGACCGCCTCCAGGGACCGGTCCGTGAAGAAGACCCCGGCCTCCGCCTCGTACACGTCCAGGCCCACCCCCGTGAACCGCCCCGCCCGCAGCTCCGCGACCAGCGCCTCCGAGTCGATCAGCCCGCCCCGGCTGGAGTTCACGAGGACCGCGTCGTCCCGCATCGCCTTCAGCGCGGCCGCGTCGACGATGTGGTGCGTCGCCTCCAGCAGCGGCACGTGCAGGCTGATCAGGTCGGCGGACGCGAACAGCTCGTCCTTGTCCACGTACGCCATGCCCAGCTCCACGCACGCCGGGTTCGGCGCGAGGTCCCAGCCCAGCAGCTTCATGCCGAAGCCGTGGGCGATCCGGGTGAAGGCCTCGCCGATCTTGCCGGTGCCCAGCACCCCCGCCGTTCGGCCCCGCAGGTCGCGGCCCATCAGGCCGTTCAGGCGGAAGTCGAAGTCCCGGGTGCGGTTGGATGCGCGGACGATCCGCCGGTTCACGGCCATGGCCAGCGTCCAGGCGAACTCCGCCACCGAGTACGGGGAGTAGTACGAGACCCGGCCGACGGTCATGCGGAGCTGCCGGGCCACGTCCAGGTCGATGTTGTTGAAGCCGGTGGAGCGCTGCGCGATCATGCGGGTGCCGCCGGCGGCCAGGGTGCGCAGGACCCGCCCGTGCAGTTCGGCGTTGACGCTGGAGGAGACGACCTCGTACCCGGCGGCGATCGGCGCGGTGTCCTCGCCGAGGAAGACGTCGAGGCAGCGGACCTCGTGGCGCCCCTGGAAGTGTTCCTCGAAGGCGCGCTCCAGCAGGGGCTTCTCGTCGGCGGTCACGCCGAAGGCCAGGATCTCCACGCTCGCTCGCTCCCCACAGGTCGGTCGGCCACGGGTCGTTTCGTCACGATACGACCCGTGGCCGAGGTCTGCAGGCGCCGGCCGGCACGAGCCTCAGCCGAAGAAGACCCCGACCTCCTCGTACAGCGCGGGGTCGACCGTCTTCAGCTTGGCCGTGGCCTCCGCGATCGGCACGCGGACGATGTCCGTCCCCTTCAGCGCGACCATCTTGCCGAAGTCGCCGTCGCGCACCGCGTCGATCGCGTGCAGCCCGAAGCGGGTGGCGAGCCAGCGGTCGAAGGCGCTCGGGGTGCCGCCGCGCTGGATGTGCCCGAGGACCGTCGTACGGGCTTCCTTGCCGGTCCGCGACTCGATCTCCTTGGCCAGCCACTCGCCCACGCCCGACAGCCGGACGTGTCCGAAGGAGTCGCGGGAGACCGCGTCCTTGAGGACGAGGTCGCCGTCCTTGGGCATGGCCCCCTCCGCGACCACCACGATGGGTGCGTAGCTGGCCTTGAAACGGGAGGTCACCCAGGCGCAGACCTGCTCCACGTCGAAGCGCTGCTCGGGGATGAGGATGACGTTGGCGCCGCCCGCCAGCCCCGAGTGCAGGGCGATCCAGCCGGCGTGCCGGCCCATGACCTCGACGACCAGGACCCGCATGTGGGACTCGGCCGTGGTGTGCAGCCGGTCGATGGCCTCGGTGGCGATGCCCACGGCGGTGTCGAAGCCGAAGGTGTAGTCGGTGGCCGAGAGGTCGTTGTCGATGGTCTTCGGTACGCCGACGCAGGGGACGCCGTACTCCTCGTAGAGCCGGGCGGCCACGCCGAGGGTGTCCTCGCCGCCGATCGCGACGAGCGCGTCGACCTCGAACTTGGCGAGGTTCTCCTTGATGGCGCGGACACCGTTCTCCGTCTTGAACGGGTTGGTGCGCGAGGAACCGAGGATGGTGCCGCCCCGGGGCAGGATGCCCCGGACGGCGGGGATGTCCAGCGGGACGGTGTCCCCCTCGACCGGCCCCCGCCAGCCGTCCTTGAAGCCGACGAACCCGTATCCGTACTCCTGCGTGCCCTTGCGGACGACGCCCCTGATCACCGCGTTGAGTCCGGGGCAGTCGCCGCCGCCGGTGAGCACTCCGACCTTCATGGAATCTCCCTTCGTCATGACGGTCACGCTAGTGGTGACTCAGGTCACAGCAAGGGGCCCGGAAAGCCCAATTCCGGTGACGGCACGGCGCGTTGCGTAAGCCCGTTCACTCGTACGGGGAGCCGAGGTGCAAGTAAGTACGACGTACGAACGGGTTACGCGTCGTCGAGCCCGCGCTCTATCGCGTACCGGACGAGCTCCACCCGGTTGTGCAGCTGGAGCTTGCCCAGGGTGTTCTGCACGTGGTTCTGGACCGTGCGGTGGGAGATCACCAGCCGCTCCGCGATCTGCTTGTACGACAGCCCCTTCGCCACCAGCCGCAGCACCTCGGTCTCCCGGTCGGTCAGCTGCGGCGCCTTCGGCACGTCGGGCGCGGCCGGCGCCGGGTCGGTGGCCAGCCGCCGGTACTCGCCGAGGACGAGGCCGGCCAGGCCCGGCGTGAACACCGGGTCCCCGGCCGCCGTCCGGCGGACCGCGTCGATCAGCTCCTGCGCCCCGGCCGACTTCAGCAGGTAGCCGGTCGCCCCGGACTTCACCGCCTCCAGGACGTCGGCGTGCTCACCGCTGGCCGACAGCACGAGCACCCGCAGCGCGGGATCGGCGCCGACCAGCTCCTTGCAGACCTGCACCCCGGGCATGCCCGGCAGGTTGAGGTCGAGGACCAGCACCCGCGGCGCCACCGCACGGGCCCGGCGTACCGCCTCCGGCCCGTCGCCGGCCGTGGCGACGACGTCGAAGCCCGCGGCGGCCAGGTCGCGGGCCACCGCGTCCCGCCACATCGGATGGTCGTCGACGACCATCACCCTGATGTCCTGGAGCTGGAGCTGGAGCTCGCTGCCGGCGTTCGCGTCGTTCACTGGGTCCTCCCCCTCGGTACTTTCAGTTCCACTTCGGTGCCCTGTCCGGGGACGGACACCAGCTCGGCGCTGCCGCCGAGGTCGCGCAGGCGCCCGCGGATGGACAGGGCCACGCCCATGCGCCCCTCGCCCTCCGCCTGGTCGAGCCGGCCGGCCGGGATGCCCGGGCCGTCGTCCCGTACGGTCACGATCACCTCGTCGCCCCAGTCCTCGACCAGGATCCAGGCACTGGCGCCCTCCCCGGCGTGCTTGCGCACGTTGTCCAGGGCCGCGCCGACCGCCGCCGCCAGCTCCCGCGCGGCGGGCGCCGGCAGCACCACCGGACTGCCCGGCTCGGCGAAGCTCACCCGGGACCCGGCGTGCGGGGCCAGCAGCGAGCGCAGGTCCAGTTCGGCCTCCTCCGCGCCGGGCTCCTCCACCTCGTACATGTCCACCAGCGCGCCGAGCGACCCGTCGCGCGAGACCCGGGAAGGCCGCACCAGCCCGCTGGAGACCAGCGTGCGCAGCGCCACCTCCTGCTCCCCCGCCATCCGGCCCAGCTCGGCGGCCTCACCGCCCAGCTCGGTGCCGCGGCGCTGGACCATGGCGAGGACCTGGAGGACCCCGTCGTGGATGTCGCGGGCGAGGCGCTCGCGCTCGCGGGTCGCGGCCTCGATCTCCAGGGCGCGGGCGAGGGTGGCCTCACTGGCCCGGGCGACCTCGACGACGTAGCCGATGGCGATGGAGGCCACCCAGACCAGCAGCACGTTGTGCAGGGCGTCCCGGGTGGGGTCGCCGCCGTGGATGACGAGGTTGGCGGCGGCCACGAAGGTCGAGGCGAAGCCGGCCCAGCGCCAGCCGCCCTTGAGGGCGAAGGCCAGGACCGAGCCCGCGGTCCAGATGCTGGGGAGCGTGGGGCCGCCCGCCGTGATCCGCGCGTGGGTGTCGGCGAGCGGGGTGAGGAGGATGCCGGTCAACGCGACGGCGAGGTCGGCGACGAGGAAGCCCTTGGTGCAGCTGGCCGCGTTCGCCACCCGGCGGTGGGTGGCCAGCGTCCAGACGGCGAGGAGGCCGAGGTAGCCGGCCGCCACCATCGGCTGGTCGAACTTCCGGTAGGCCGTTGCGAACAGCAGGGCCGCGTAGACCATGGTGAGCAGCCGGTACGCGGTCAGTGCCTGCCACAGCGGCTGCTCGACCGACATCCGTACGACGCGCTCGCGCTTCGCCATCTCCCCCACCCGCCCTGTCCCCGCGGACCCGGCCTCCCGGCCGGCCCGCCGCGCGCGCTACTCCGCGCCCGTCTCTCCCTTGGCCTTCTCGGCTTCGGCCTGCTCGGCCTTCTCGGCTTCGGCCTTCTCGGCCTTGGCCGCCTTGTCGGCCGCCTTGCCGCTCTCCTTGGCCGCCTTCTCCGCGTCCGCGATCTGCCGCTTGGCGGCCGTCGCGTAGATGTCCACGTACTCCTGGCCGGAGAGCTTCATGATCTCGTACATGACCTCGTCGGTCACCGAGCGGAGGATGAAGCGGTCCCCGTCCATGCCCTGGTAGCGGCTGAAGTCCAGCGGCTTGCCGATCCGGATGCCCGGGCGCATCAGCTTCGGGACCACCTTGCCGGGCGGCTGGATCTTCTCGGTGTCGATCATCGCGACGGGGATCACGGGCGCACCGGTGGCCAGCGCCACCCGGGCCAGACCGCCCGGCTTGCCGCGGTAGAGGCGGCCGTCGGGTGAACGCGTCCCCTCGGGGTAAATACCGAACAGCTCCCCGCGCTCGATGACCTCGATGCCGCTCTTGATGGCGGCCTCGCCCGCACCGCGCGCGCCGGAGCGGTCCACCGGGAGCTGGCCGACGCCCTTGAAGAAGGCCGCCGTCAGCTTGCCCTTGACCCCCGGGGAGGTGAAGTACTCCGCCTTCGCGATGAAGGTCACCTTCCGGTCCAGTACGGCCGGCAGGAAGAAGGAGTCGGAGAAGGACAGGTGGTTGCTCGCGAGGATCGCCGGCCCCTCGGCGGGAATGTTCTCGAGGCCCTCCACCCACGGCCTGAAGGCGAGCTTCAGGGAACCCCCGATGGAGAACTTCATTGCGCCGTAGATCAACTCGAAAGCCTTCCTGTGTCTGTCGAACAGACCATATCCCGTGGGCCCGCGCGGAGCGCCCGACGGCCCTGGTCGGTGTCATCCCGGTCGCGTACGGTGAAGTCACACAGCGCAACGCACCCCCCACCCTTCGAAGGAGACCCTGGTGCCCGTCCTCCCTGGAGCAGAGCCGTTCCGCCACGAGGGCGGAGAGGTGGGCGTACTCCTCTGCCACGGCTTCACCGGTTCGCCCCAGTCGCTCCGCCCCTGGGCCGAGTACCTGGCCGAGCGCGGGCTGACCGTCTCGCTCCCGCTGCTGCCCGGGCACGGGACGCGCTGGCAGGACATGCAGCTCACCGGCTGGCGGGACTGGTACGCGGAGGTCGACCGGGCGCTGCGCGAGCTGCTGGACCGGTGCGAGCAGGTCTTCGTCTTCGGACTCTCCATGGGCGGCGCGCTGACGCTGCGGCTGGCCGCCAAGCACGGTGACGCCATCAGCGGCATCGTCCTCGTCAACCCGGCCAACAAGGTGCACGACCCGCTGGCCGTCGCCCTTCCGGTGGTCAAGCACTTCATCCGGTCGACGCCGGGCATCGCCAGCGACATCGCCAAACCCGGCTCGGCGGAGGTCGGCTACGACCGCGTCCCGACGAAGGCCGCGCACTCGCTGCGGCAGTTCTTCCAGCTCGTGGACACCGAGCTGCCGCAGGTCACGCAGCCGGTGCTGCTGCTCCACAGCCCCCAGGACCACGTGGTCCCGCCGGTGGACTCGGCGCGGATCCTGTCCCGCGTGTCGTCGACCGACGTCACCGAGACCCTGCTGGAACAGAGCTACCACGTGGCGACGTTGGACCATGACGCGGAGCAGATCTTCGCGGACAGCTATGCGTTCATCGGGCGGCTCGCGAAGAGTGTCGGCAGGGAGGGGGCGGCCAGCGGTGGCTGAGCACGAGGAGTCCTCCGGGGGCGTTCCCCCGCTGGACGAGGAAGCGGCGTGGGCCGCGATCGTCGCCGGGTACGGGCAGGAACCCCCGGACCCGCCGGGGGCGAGGCCGTTCCGGCCGATCGAGAACCTGATGCTGCCGGAGGAGGACGTCAAGCCCGAGCCGAAGGCCCCGAAGCCCGACCCGGAGCCGAAGCCCGAGCCCAAGCCGGAGCTGGGCAGCTCGATCACCTTCGCCCCGGGCGTGGGCACCCCGGTCCCGACCCCGGGCCCGCGCGACCACACCCCGGCCGAACCGGCGGACGAGGGCCACTTCGTGCCGCCGGAGCCCGAGCTGCCGGAGGCGGACACGACGGCGAAGTTCGCCTGGCTCGCGGTGGTCGGCGGACCGGTACTGCTGCTGCTGGCGGTGCTGTTCCAGTGGGACATGACCTGGTGGCTGACCACCCTGGGCATCGGCGGCTTCCTGGGCGGCTTCGCCACCCTGATCGCCCGCATGTCGGGCGGCGACGAGGACGATGACGACGACCCGGGCCGCGGCGCGGTGGTGTAAGACCGGTGTCGGCCCACCCGCCCGCCGGGTGCGGGTGGGTGCCCGGCAGATCGCTACGCGCTTCCCTGTGCCTAGATGCGGGAGTTGCGCACCGACTGCCACACGGCACCGGCCAGCGCCCGCGTCGCGCGCGGGACCGACAGGTGCTCGTGCTCGCGGTACAGCGACCAGTTGTACTGGACGAGCGAGAGCTTGTTGGAGGACAGGGATCCCGCCTGGTGGGCCCTGTACACCGCGAGCGGCTCGGTGAGGCCCCGGGCGTCGGCGCCGTCCCGCATGATCGAGAGCCAGAGAGCGTAGTCCTGGCGCTTGCGCATCTCCGGCATCAGCCTCGTGCCCAGGACGTTGCGGTCGTACATGGCGGTGAGGGCTCCGATGTGGTCGCGGACCAGCATCGCGCGGTAGTCCACGTGCTCCCGGGCACGGACCACGCGCCCGTTGGGGACCCAGTCGGTGCTCTCGCCGTCGTAGTCGGCGTCCATCTTGAAGTACGAGGTATACGTCAGCGGCGCGGTCGCCTGAGCGGCGAAGGCGAGCTGCTTCTCGGTCTTCTCCGGAAGCCACATGTCGTCGCTGTCGAGGAAAGCGACGTAGTCCCCGCGAGCCCGCTCGATCGCACGGTTGCGGGCCCGGCCGGCGCCGCCCTGCTCGGGCGCCCGCTCCGGCAGGACGCGCTCGTCCTGACGGGCGAACTCCGCGAGCAGGTCCATGGAGCTGTCAGAGGACTGGTCGTCGGTGACCAGCAGCTCCAGGTCGGCGTGGGTCTGGGTGAGCACCGACCGGACGGCCGCACCGAGGGTCGCCGCCGAGTTGTATACGGGCATCACGACAGACACCAAAGGCACAGCACTTCTCCTTGCGAGACCAGGAACGACCACCCATTCAAGCACCACAACCGAGTCGGAGCTGCCATGCAGATCGTCTTCTGGTGCGGGTACCAGCCCCGGACGGTCGTCCGACGCTGAGAAATGAGGGGCCGCATGCCCGGTCGGCCGGCGCCCGGCCCCTCCTCACCCCGCCGGGAGCCGCAGTGCCGCCAGGACCGGGAGGTGGTCGGTGGCGGCGCGGAGGTCGGGGGTGGTGATCCCCGGGAGCCCTGTGGGGACTCCGCAGGCCAGGACCTCCACGCCCCGGGAGGCGAAGACCGCGTCGATGCGGCGGTTCGGGGCCGTCGAGGGGAAGGTGTCGCCGTCGCCCCACGGGGAGACCGTCCAGCAGTCCTGGAGCGCTCCCGACAGGCGGCCGAAGGCGGGGCCGCCCGACGCCTCGTTGACGTCGGCGGCCGCGATCACGTGCGGTGCGCCCAGGGCGGCGGCCCGGTCCAGGAGCAGCTGCGCCTGCGCCTGCCGTTCGCGGGCGTCCAGCGAGAGGTGGGCGCTGACCACGCCGACGCGGGCGGCGCCGAAGCGGACGACGGCCGTGGCGAAGCCCCGGCGGTGCAGGCCGGGGGTGCGCGGGAGCAGGACGTCCTCGGTGCGTTCCACGAAGGCCCGTAGCGAGCACAGCAGCAGGGGTCCGGCCGCGGTGGCTCCGCCTCCCAGCACCACGAGGCCGGTCTTCGCGGCGAGCCTCGCCGCGTGCTTGCGCCAGCGGAAGAACCGGGGCGCTTCCTGGACGAACACCAGGTCGGGGGCGCAGGCGCGGATGACCCGGGCCAGGGCTTCCTCGTCGTCGCGCAGCGAGCGGATGTTGTAGCTGAGGGCCCGGATGACGGCTGAGCCGTCGGGCTCGGTCACGGACTTCGGCAGCGTGTGCAGCGTGCGCGGCATGTGCGGCATGTGCGGCATGCCTCGAACATACGCAGCTGCCCGCCGCTCCCACAGGGGGCGCGGCGGGCAGTCGCAGCCGAAACGAGGGGGTGTCAGCCCTGGCGGGCCAGGTCCGCGGCGCCGACGAGGCCGGCCTTGCCGCCGAGCTGGGCGGCGAGGACCTGGGCGTGCGGGCGCCAGGCGCCGCCGACGAGCCAGCGCTTGAAGGACTTGCGGATCGGGTCGAGGACGAGGTCGCCCTCGTCGGAGACGCCGCCGCCGACGATGAACGCCGAGGGGTCGAAGAGGGAGGCCAGGTCGGCGAGGCCGGCGCCGGCCCAGCGGGCGAGCTCGCGGAAGGCGTCGACGGCGACGAGGTCGCCGGCGCGGGCGGCTTCGCTGATGTGCTTGCCCTCGATGCCGTCGGCGGTGCCGTCGCCGAGGCCGAGGAGGATCGCGGCGTTCTCGGGGGTGGCGTTGGCGCGCTGCTTGGCGTAGCGGACGAGGGCGCGGCCGGAGGCGTACTGCTCCCAGCAGCCCTGGCTGCCGCAGCCGCAGAGCAGGCCGTCGGGGACGACGCGGATGTGGCCGAACTCGGCGGCGACGCCGAAGCGGCCGCGGCGCAGCTTGTTGCCGATGATGATGCCGCCGCCGAGGCCGGTGCCGAGGGTGATGCAGATGACGTCCTCGTGGCCCTGGCCGGCGCCGAAGCGGTATTCGCCCCAGGCGGCGCAGTTCGCGTCGTTCTCGACGACGACGGGCAGGCCGATGCGCTGTTCGACCTTGTCCTTGAGCGGTTCGTGCCGCCAGTTGATGTTGGGTGCGAAGAGCACCGTGGCGCGCTTGTCGTCGACGTATCCGGCGGCGCCGATGCCGACGGCGTCGATGGTGTGGTTGCTGCTGACCTCGGAGACGGCGGCGCAGATCGCCTCCGTCACGCCGTCCGCGGTCGGCGGGGTGGGCACCTTGTACGTCTCAAGGATGGTGCCCTCTTCGTCGACCACGCCGGCCGCGATCTTCGTGCCGCCGATGTCGACGCCGATGGTGAGTCCCATTAGTCCCTCGGTTTCCGGTCAAACCCCGCCACGGCCAACCGTACACGGGCCCGGCGGAGGTTCAGTCGAGATCGATCCGCTGGGCAGGGCCGGTACCGGGGCCCTCGTCTCCCTCGCCGGAGGGCCTGCGGGGTGCGGGGGGTTCGTCGTGGGTCCAGCGGCGTTCGTGGCCTTCGACGGCGGAGCGGTAGGCGGCGAGGAGTTCGGATCCGGCGGCGGCGAGGTGGCCGAAGACCTCGGGGTTGCGCTCGATGACGGGCTTGGCGGCGGTCTTGGCCTGGTTGACGAACTGGCGTACGGCGTCCTGGGCGGCGACGCCGACGGCGCCGACGGCGGGGTTGTTGAGGGAGGAGACCTTGTCGGCGACGGCTTCGAAGAGCTTGAACAGCTCCTCGGCGGCGGTCCCGGTACCCGTGCCGGCGCTGCCGGGCCGCGCTGACCTGCGGCGTTCCTTCTCGGCGGCGAGGTCCTCGGCGCAGGCCCGCGCCCAGGCGTCGTCGGCGTCGGGGTGGTCGGTGGCCTCGCTCATGGCGGACTCTCCTGGCGGCAGCTGCGGTGGGTCTTCCTTCGACGGTACCCGAACGGTGGTACGGGTCTCAGCGCTCCCTCGGCCACAGCCGCGGGTCCGGGGTGAAGCGGACGCGGAGGGCGCCGTCGGTGAGGGCGGCTCCGGAGACGGTGCAGCGGCGCAGGGCCGAGGGCAGCGGAACGATCCTGCGGTGCGGTCCGGCGGCGACGAGCAGTTCGTCGCCGCGCCGGATCAGGTCGAGCTCGCTCTTGCGGGCGCGGGGCAGCGGGATCGCCCAGACGAGCACCCCGTCGTCGGCGAGGCGGTCCTCGACGGTCCAGCCGGGTCCGGGGGCGGGGGCGGGGCCGGGGGCGAGGTCCCGGGTGGCGGAGAGGGCGGCGAGGTCGTCGGTGCCGCGGGGGTCCCGGCCGAGGTGGGCGAGCTCGTGGACGGGGAGGCCGCGGCGGGTCCATGCGTCGAGGAAGGCGCGCTGCTGCTCGGCGAGGCCCGCGGCCCAGGGGTGGGCCGCGGCGGCGTCCGCCGGGACGAGCCGGTTCGCGACGAGGGACTCGGTGCGCAGCTCGTGCAGGGCGAGCCCGAGCATCCCGGTGCGCAGGGCGGTGTCCGCCGCGGGGCCGGGTTCGGCGACGAGGCGGATCCGGGTGGTGGGGGCCTCCACGACGGCCTGGACGGCGGCGAGCTCCTCGTCCCAGCGGGCGGCGGTCTCGTACAGCCACTGCGCGGGCATGGGCACGCCGGCGAGCTGGGCGAGTACGGGGCGCAGGGCGCGGGCGGCCTGCCGTTCGGCGGGGAGCAGCCGGGCGAGGTAGCGGCGGAGCTGGGCGGGGAGGGCGAGGGTGGCCACGGCCTGGTGGAGCGGGGGCATGTCCACGACGACGAGGTCGGTGGCGGGTTCGGCGGCGGCCCGGCGCAGGGCGCGGAGCAGGGCGAACTGTTCGGCGCCGGGGAGTTCGGTGAGTTCCTCGGTGCCGAGGGGGCGGCCGCCGAGCATGCCGATGAGGGCGGCGCCGCGTTCCTGGAGGGCGGCGAGTTCGGTGCGGAACTCCTGGCCGGAGTCGACGGGGGTGACGCGGAGTCCCGCCGGGACCGGGGCGGGGAAGGGGTCGGCGTCGGGGCCGCACAGGAGCAGGACCCGTCGGCCCTCGCGTGCGGCGGCGAGTGCGGTGGCGGCCGCGACGGTGCTGCGGCCTGCGCCTCCCGGGCCGGTGACGAGGAGGGTCTGCATGGTGGTGCCGTGCCTTTGCTGTGCTGGTCGGTGCCGGTGCGCGGGCCGGGCCGGCCAGTACCGGGTGCGGGCCAGGCCGGTCAGTGCTGGTCGGTGCCGGTGCGGGCCGGGCGGTGCCGGTGCGGGCCCCTTCCGGGTGCCGCGCGGGCGGTGTCCCGGAAGGGGGCCGGGGCGTCAGGGGCGGGGGGTCTCGACGCGCTTCTTGAGGCCTGCGAGGGCGCGGTCGATGATGACCTTCTCGGCCTTGCGCTTGATCATGCCCAGCATGGGGATCTTGACGTCCACGGTGAGCTGGTAGGTGACCTCGGTGCGGCCGCCGTCGAGCGGGGCGAGGCGGTAGGAGCCGTCCAGCTGGCGCAGCATCTGGGACTTGTCGAGGGTCCAGCTGACCTCGTCGGCGCCCTTCCAGGTGTAGGCGAGGGTGTGGTCGTCCTTGATGGCGCCGGCGTCCAGCAGGAGGCGGACCTTCTCGGCGCGGCCTTCGGCGTCGGTGGCCAGTACCTCGGCCTCCTTCACCTCGCCGGTCCACTCCGGGTAGCGGGCGAAGTCGGCGATCACGGCCATCACGTCGGCCGGGGAAGCGTCGATGGTGATGCTTGAGCTGGTGTGTTCCGCCATCGCGGTGGCTCCTCCGGGGGAGATTCGAGGAAGTGTGCGGCCTGCGGCCGCCGCGTGCAGGCTACCGTGCGTGTGGAGGTCACCACTCCAGGGAGGTCACCCGGAGGTCACCACTCCAGGGCCCACGGCTTGCCGGTGGCGGCGAAGTGGCCGACGTTGACGCATTCGGTGGCGCCGATCCGGGCCCGCCGGGCCAGCGGCTGGTGGACGTGGCCGAAGAGGGCGAAGCGGGGCCGGGTGCGGCGGATCGCGGCCAGCAGGGCTTCGCTGCCGCGTTCGAAGCGGCGGGCGACGGTGTCGTAGCAGAGTTCGGGGACCTCGGGCGGGATGTGCGAGCAGAGGACGTCGACCTCGCCGAGGGCTTCGACCTTGGCGGCGTATTCCTCGGGGTCGACCTCGTAGGGGGTGCGCATCGGGGAGGGGAGTCCGCCGCCGACGAAGCCGAAGACGCGGCCGCCGATCTCCACGCGCTGGCCGTCGAGGACGGTGGTGCCGGGTCCGGCGTACTCGTTCCACAGGCCGGGGATGTCGACGTTGCCGTACGTGGCGTACGTCGGGCTGGGGAAGGCCGCGAACATCTGCGCGTACTGGCGGCGTACGGCTTCCTCGATCATCCGTTCCCTGTCGAGCCCGTCCCACAGCCGGCGGCCGAATTCGCGCGCTTCCGCGAAGCGGCGGGCGGTGCGCAGTTCGACGATGCGGTGGGCGTTCTCGACGCCGAAGAGGTCGGGGAAGATGCCGCGGGAGTGGTCGGCGTAGTCGAGGAAGAGCACCAGGTCGCCGAGGCAGAGGAGCGCGTCGGCGCCGTCTCCGGCGCGTGCGAGCGCTT
The DNA here is from genome assembly GCF_050275515.1 of Streptomyces sp. NPDC004126. Taxonomy (NCBI): domain Bacteria; kingdom Bacillati; phylum Actinomycetota; class Actinomycetes; order Kitasatosporales; family Streptomycetaceae; genus Streptomyces; species Streptomyces sp. NPDC004126. Next base: position 72,346 of record NZ_JBNNPF010000017.1, read on the forward strand.
CGGTGTTCCCGTGGACGTCGCTGACGACGTGGACCCGCGTACGACTCTTCCTGCCACCCATGCGCTCACCCTAGGGGGGCTCGGCTCCGGGCGGGTAGAGGGAGGGTCGCAGGCGGCCGGACCTGCGGTTACTTCCGAGTCGCGAACACGGTCGACTACTGTCGGCAGCGTATCGGCGGGTCTTGCGCCGCATCGCGATGTACAGAATGTGACGCACGGAACATCTGGCCGGTTCCCTCTATCGGGAACCCACTACCGGTGGGTAACGTCCGGTCGGTCCACACGTGGCGATGGCGCCCAGAGGAGCAGCAGTCTTGCGCGAGTTCAGCCTTCCGGCCCTGTACGAGGTCCCGTCGGACGGGAACCTGACGGATCTCATCCGCCGCAACGCCGCCCAGCACCCAGACACCGCCGTCATCAGCCGCAAGGTCGACGGCCAGTGGCAGGACGTGACCTCCGTCGAGTTCCTCGCCGAGGTGCGGGCCGCCGCCAAGGGCCTGATCGCGTCCGGCATCGAGCCCGGCGACCGGGTCGCACTGATCTCCCGTACCCGCTACGAGTGGGTGCTGTTCGACTTCGCCATCTGGACCGCGGGCGGCGTCACCGTCCCCGTGTACGAGACCAGCTCCCCCGAGCAGATCCAGTGGATCCTCGGCGACTCCGGGGCCGTCGCGGCCATCGTGGAGAGCCCCGGGCACAGCGCGAACGTGGCCTCCCTGCGGGACCGGCTGCCCGAGCTGCGCGAGGTCTGGGAGATCGAGAAGGACGCCCAGGGCGCCCTCGTGGCCGCGGGCTCCGAGGTCACCGACGCCGAGGTGGACGCGCGCAGCGCCCTCGCGGTCGCCGACGACCCGGCCACGATCGTCTACACCTCGGGCACCACCGGCCGCCCCAAGGGCTGCGTGCTGACCCACCGCAACTTCTTCGCCGAGTGCGGCAACGTGGTGGAGCGGCTGAAGCCGCTCTTCCGCACCGGCGAGTGCTCCGTGCTGCTGTTCCTCCCGGCCGCGCACGTCTTCGGCCGCCTGGTGGAGGTCGCGGCGGTGCTGGCGCCGATCCGGCTGGGCTGCGTACCGGACATCAAGAACCTCACCGACGAACTGCAGTCCTTCCGCCCCACGCTGATCCTCGGCGTGCCGCGCGTCTTCGAGAAGGTCTACAACTCGGCGCGGGCCAAGGCGCAGGCCGACGGCAAGGGCAAGATCTTCGACAAGGCCGCCGACACGGCGATCGCGTACAGCCGGGCGCTGGACACCCCCTCGGGCCCGTCCTTCGGCCTGAAGCTCAAGCACAAGCTCTTCTCCAAGCTCGTCTACTCCAAGCTGCACGCCGTCCTCGGCGGGCGCGGCGAGTACGCGATCTCCGGCGGCGCCCCGCTCGGTGAGCGCCTCGGCCACTTCTTCCGCGGCATCGGCTTCACCGTCCTGGAGGGCTACGGCCTGACGGAGACCTGCGCGGCCACCGCCTTCCTGCCGTGGGACAAGCAGAAGATCGGTACGGTCGGCCAGCCGCTGCCCGGTTCCGTGCTGCGCATCGCCGACGACGGCGAGGTGCTGGTGCACGGCGAGCACGTCTTCAAGGAGTACTGGAAGAACGAGGCGGCCACCGCCGAGGCGATGACGGACGGCTGGTTCCACACCGGCGACGTCGGCACCCTCGACGAGGACGGCTACCTGAAGATCACCGGCCGCAAGAAGGAGCTCATCGTCACGGCCGGCGGCAAGAACGTCGCCCCCGCGGTGATCGAGGACCGGATCCGGGCGCACGCGCTGGTCGCGGAGTGCATGGTGGTCGGCGACGGGCGGCCGTTCGTGGCCGCGCTGGTCACCATCGACGAGGAGTTCCTCGGCCGGTGGGCCGCGGAGAACGGCAAGCCGGCCGGGGTGACGGCGGCGGAGCTGCGCGAGGACGCGGAGCTGATCGCCGCCGTCCAGAAGGCCGTCGACGACGGCAACGCGGCGGTGTCCAAGGCGGAATCGGTGCGGAAGTTCCGCATCCTGGGCTCCCAGTTCACGGAGGAGTCCGGCCACATCACGCCGTCGCTGAAGCTGAAGCGCAACGTGGTGGCGAAGGACTTCGCGGACGAGATCGACGCTCTGTACCGCGGTTAGTCCTCAGGGCTGGGCGAGGATCCGCTCCATGTTCCGCTCGGCGAGGGCCGTGATCGTCACGAACGGGTTCACGCCGAGCGAGCCGGGCACGAGCGACCCGTCGAGCACGTACAGCCCCTGGTAGCCCTTGACCCGCCCGTAGGCGTCGGTGGCCTCGCCGAGGACGCAGCCGCCGAGCGGGTGGTAGGTGAAGTCGTCGGCGAAGGCCTTGTTGTCGCCGAACAGGTCGTAGCGGTAGATGGTGACGTTGCGGCGGTTGATCCGGTCGAAGAGGTTCTTGGCCGCCGCTACCGCCGGGGCGTTCTGGTCCCGGGTCCAGTTCAGCCGTGCCGAGTCGGTCGCGGCGTCGTAGACGAAGCGGCCGCGCTCCGGGTTCTTGGTGATGGCCAGGTACATCGAGATCCAGTGCTCGATGCCCATGGGGAGCGGGGCGATCTCCGCGAAGACCGGGTTGGCCGCGTTGTCCCAGTCGTCGATGCCGAGGGCGGGCATGGTGGCCTGGTTGCAGCCGACGGTGTCCCACAGGTGGTTGGCGCGGGCGGTCATGACGTTGCCGTTGGGGCCCCAGCCGAGCCCGACCTTCTCGCTGAGCGCGGGCAGCGCGCCGGTCTCGCGGGCGCGCAGCAGGATCTCGGTGGTGCCGAGGCTTCCGGCGCCCAGGAACAGCTGCGCGCAGCCGAGTTCGCGGACCTGGGTGACGCGGCCGGTGAGGTCGCTGGTGCGGACGGTCAGGACGTAGCCGCCGGCCGGGTCCTGGCGTACGGCGACCACCCGCTGCATGGTCTCGATGGTGACGTTGCCGGTGCCGAGGGCGGCGGCGAGGTAGGTCTTGTCGACGCTCTTCTTGCCGTGGTTGTTGCCGTAGATGACCTCGCCGGCGAGGGCGGAGCGGGTGGCGGTGCCGGCGGCCTCGCGCTTCATGTACTCGAAGTCGTAGACGTTGGGCACGAAGGTGGTCTTCAGGCCGGTGTTCTGGGCGTGTTTCCTGGAGATCCGGGCGAAGCGGTACCACTCCGTGGACTCGAACCAGGCGGGGTCGATGTCGCCCACGCCGAGCATGGCGCGGGCGCGGGGGTAGTAGGTGCCGTACATCTCCTCGGCGTCCACGCCGGGGAACACCTCGGTGAAGTAGGAGCGTCTGGGGGTCGGGGCCATGCCGCCGTTGACGAGCGAGCCGCCGCCGACGCCGCGGCCGACGTAGACGGACATGCCGCCGTGGTTCACGCGGTCGAGGACCCCGGGGTAGGGGCTGATGTCGCGGTTGACCACGTCGAGCCAGAGGAACTGGGCGAGCGGGGCCTCGGTGCGGGTGCGGAACCACATGGAGCGGTGGTCGGGCGCGGAGGTGGAGGGGAACACCTTGCCGTCGGGGCCGGGGGTGTCCCACAGCCGCCCCATCTCCAGGACGACGGTGCGCACGCCGGCCTGCCCGAGGCGCAGCGCGGCGACGGCGGATCCGTAGCCGGAGCCGACGACGACGGCGGGCGCGTACTGGGCGGCGGCGGGTTCGGCCGCGGCGGCGGCGCCGAGGCCGATGCGGGTGATGCCGAGGGCTGCGGCGGCGCGGAGGGCGTTGAGGCCCAGTTGACGGCGCGTCAGGTTGTGTGTCATGGCCGCATCATGAGCGGATTCCGCCCAACCGGCCATAACTCGCACTGCCACGCATGTGAGTAACAGTCAGACATGTGTGGACCGTAGCCGGGAGGGAGTCGATCACCGCCCGCCTGCGCGATTCCGCCCGGGATTGACCCTGATCGAGCGGAACCGCCGCCTTTTGCTCCTCCCGGGACTAAAGGAGCTCGCGGAGCCCCTCGGCCAGGTGGTCCCAGCGCCACTGGCGTTCGACCCAGGCGCGGCCCGCCTCGCCCATGCGGGTGCGGAGTTCCGGGTCGCGGAGCAGGGTGATGACGCGGTCCGCCGCGTCGTCGGGGTCGCCGCCCCGGACCACCCAGCCGGTTTCGCCGTCCAGCACCGCGTCCGGCGCACCGCCCGAGTCGCCCGCGACCACCGGCAGGCCCGTCGCCGAGGCCTCCAGGTAGACGATGCCGAGCCCCTCCACGTCCAGCCCGCCCCGCCGGGTCCGGCACGGCATCGCGAAGACGTCCCCCGCGCCGTAGTGGGCCGGCAGCTCCGACCACGGGACGGCGCCCGTGAAGACCACCGAGTCCGCGACCCCCTTCGCGGCGGCCAGCGCCCGCAGGTCCCCCTCGTACGGCCCGCCGCCGACGATCAGCAGCGCCGCGTCCGGCACCGCCGCCAGGATCCGCGGCATCGCCTCGATCAGGGTGTCCTGCCCCTTGCGCGGCACGAGCCGGGAGACGCACACCACCACCGGCCGGTCGGACAGCCCCAGCCGCGCCCGGACCTCCGCGCCGCCCGAACCGGGGTGGAAGGTCTTCTCGTCGACCCCCGGCGGGAGCTGGACCATCCGCGCCGCCGCCCGGTCCGTCACCGCCGAGGCGATCCGCGAGCGCGTGTACTCCCCGAGGTAGGTCAGGGTGTCCGTGCCCTCGCCGATCCGCCGCAGCAGCTGCCGCGCGGCCGGCAGCTGCGCCCAGCCGGCCTCGTGCCCGTGCGTGGTGGCGACGATCCGCCGCGCGCCGGCCCTGCGCAGCGCCGGGCCCATCAGCCCGAGCGGGGCCGCGGCCCCGAACCACACCGACTCGCAGCCGTGTTCGCGCAGCAGGGACACCGCCCGCCGGGTCACCCGGGGCGTCGGCAGCAGCATCGTCGTACGGTCGCGCACCACCCGGAACGGCTGTTCCGCGTCGAAGGCGGCGGTGGCCTCGCGGCCCTCCGCACCGTGCTTCCAGGTGGACGCGTAGACGACGACCCGCTCGGGGTCCAGCCGCAGCGCCATGTTGTGGAGGAAGGCCTGGATGCCGCCCGGGCGCGGCGGGAAGTCGTTCGTCACGATCAGCGTCTTGTGCATCCCCGCCAACGTACCGGACGGCTACCCGAGGTCCTCCCTCAGCGCCTGCCGCCAGGCCTCCGTCAGCCCGGCGGCGTCCGTCCCCAGAGCCTGCTGGAGCGCCGTCGGCAGCGGTTCGCGGCCCGCCAGCTCGTACAGCCGCACCAGCGCCGCCTCGCCCCAGCGGTCGGCGACGAGCCGGCAGGCCAGCCAGGCGCCCTCGTACGCCCGGGCCGCCGCCGCCGGGTCGCCGCCGAAGGCGAAGTCCCCGTCGGCCGGCAGCGCCCCCGGCAGCTCGCCGCGCCGCACGGCCCGCGCCAGCTCGGGCGCGCCCTCGGCCGGGGCGGTCCCCGTCTCCCGGTACGCCGCCCAGTCCGCGAAGCCCTCCGACAGCCACTGCGGGGTCCGTGCCGAGGTGGCGGCGCGGGTCGCGACGTGGGTGACCTCGTGGGTGAGGACGATCCGCCGCCCGGCCTCGGAAAGGCCCGCGTACCCCTCCGGGTTGACGACGACCCGGTCGGCCGGCGCCGGCCCGCCCCCGGTGCTGCCGGTGGTGACGGCGCCCAGGCCCCGGTAGGTGTCGGCCGGCCGTCCCAGCAGCGCGGCCATCGCGTCCAGCGTCGCGGGGGCCAGGACCACCACCCGCCGCGCCCACGGCCCCGGCCAGGCCGCGCTGACCGCCGGCACCGCCCGGTCGGCCTCCGCGGCGAGGGCGGACAGCTCCTGCGGGCTGCGGCCGACCCCGAGGACCAGGCTGTGCGCACCCCGCACGGCGGCCGGATCGCCCTGGTCCCACAGCTGCGCCGGCGCCCCGGGGGCGGGCCGGTCGGCGGTGACCCGCCAGCCGGCGGCGTCCCGGGTCAGCTCCACCTCGCGGTCCGAGACCGCCGGGGCCGCGTCGTAGCCGGCGAGCCGGTAGCGCAGCTCCGCGCGCGCGAAGGCCCGTACGCCGTCCTGCCGGACCGCGGTCACCGCGTACGACCAGCCCTCCAGCGGGATCCCGGCGAGCCGCGCGGGCGGGGCCGCCGCCCAGTCGGCCACGGCCCGCCGGACCGCCGCGTCGGCCGGGGCCGCGGGCGCCGGGTCCGTGCAGCCGGCCAGCGCCGGGAGCGGGCACAGCGCGAGTGCGAGGAGGCGTACGGCGGTGCGCCGGCGGACCGGGGTCATCCGCCGATCGTACGCACGGCCGTGGTCAGGGCCGGGTCACCGAGGACACCGGCATCATCCCGACGGGGTCGTACCGCACCCGCGCGCCCGGGTACGGGGCGTGCACCACCTGGCCGTTGCCGACGTACATGCCGACGTGGCTGGCGTCGGAGCGGTATGTCACCAGGTCCCCGGGCTGCGCCTGCGACAGCGGGACCCGTCGGCCCGCGTACCGCTGGGCCTGCGAGGTGCGCGGCAGGGACACGCCCGCCTGGCGGTACGACCACACCATCAGCCCGGAGCAGTCGAAGCCGGAGGGGCCGGTGGAGCCCCACACGTAGGGCTTCCCGACGGCGGCCCGGGCGGCCATCACGGCGGCCATGGCGCGGCCCGAGGCGTGGCCGCCGCCGGTGGGCAGGTCGGGCGGTCCGTCGGCGCCGACGTGGCCCCGGCCGCCGGAGCGGGAGGCGCGCTCGAAGTCGGCGCGCTCCTCGGACGGCATCTCGTTGAGCAGCCGGCGCGCGGCGGCGAGCTTCGCCGTGACGGAGCGCTTCTGGGTGGCCACCTCGGTGCGCAGCGCCTCCAGTTCGGCGAGCTGGCGGGAGGCCTCCTGGCGCTGCTGCCCGATCCGCCGCTGCTCCTCGCGGAGTTCGGCCAGCTGCTGGGCGCGGCGGCCGCTGAGCCGGCCCAGGACGGCGGCCTTGTCGAGGTAGGCGGCGGGGTCGTCGGAGAGCATCAGCTCGACGGTGGGGTCCAGGCCGCCGGAGCGGTACTGGGCGCCGGCGAAGGTTCCGAGGACCCCGCGCATGGTGTTGATGCGGTCCTGGCCGCGGGCGACGGCGTCCTGGGCCTGGCTGATCCGGGTGCGCAGGGCGTCGGCCTTCTCGCCGGCCTCGTTGTACCGCTCGGTGGCCTGCTCGGCCTCCTCGAAGAGCCGGTCGACCTGGGCGCGGGCGCTTCCGGCGGGTTCCTGGGGGAGGCCCGGGGAGGCGAGCGCGGGTGCGCCCGTGATGGCCACGGCGGCGCCCGCCGCGGCGGCGGTGAAGGCGGTGACCTTGGTGTTCCGGTCGAGGCCGCTGAGCCCGGACCGGCGGTGGGACGCCATGGGGAACCGCTCCTCCCGCTGCGCGGGGCCCGGGTCCGCCCCCGTGGACGGCCGTGTACCGGGGTTCCGCGCTGGCAGACAGTAGCCGTGCGACCACGCACCGGCCAACGACCGCCGGGGAGCGGACGGGGCGGCGACCCGCCTCAGACGCAGGTCATGGGCGGGGCGCGAGGTCAGGGCGGGTCCGCGCAATTCGCCCGGATGGGCGGTGTGCGGCGCGTCCGGGGCGGGGGGTCAGATGCGGACGCCGAACTGGAACGGCATGTTGTCCATCGACTCGTACTTGACGCCGCCGCGCGGGTTGGAGGCGTGCAGGGTCATGTTGTTGCCGGCGTACAGGCCGACGTGGTGCAGGTCGTCGTAGAAGAAGACCAGGTCACCGGGCTGGAGCTGGCTGCGGCCGATGCGCGTGCCGTCGTTCGCCTGGGTGTAGGTGGTGCGGCTGATGCCGACGCCGGCCTGGCCGTAGGCCCACTGGGTCAGTCCGGAGCAGTCGTAGGCGCTGGGGCCGGTGGCGCCCATGATGTACGCGCTGCCCAGTTTGGTCTTCGCGGCCGCGAGCGCGGCCCCGGCGCGGCCGGAGGCCTTCACCGCGGGGGCGGCCTTCTGCCCGGCCGCGCTCTGCCCGGCCTCCTCCTCCTTGAGGCGGCCGCGGTCCTGGGCGCTGAGCGTGTTGAGGAGGGCCTGGGCCTCGGCGAGCTTGTCCTGGGCGGCCTTCTTCTTCTCGCCGAGTTCCTTGCGGGTGGCGTCGAGGTCGGCGAGCTTGCCCGCGGCCTCCTGGCGCTGCTGGGCGAGGGCGCGCTGCTTGGCCTGGATCCTGGCGACCGCCTCCAGCTGCCGGCCGCTCAACTGCTGGAGGGTGGAGGCCTTGTCGAGGTAGGTCTCGGGGTCACCGGAGAGCAGGAGCGCGACGGAGGGGTCGATGCCGCCGCCGCGGTACTGGGCGGTGGCCAGCGAACCGAGGGTGTTGCGCAGGCCGTTGAGCTCGTCCTGGTCGCGGGCCACGGCGTCCTGGAGCCGCGCGATCTCCTGTTCGAGCTCCTTCTGGTGCTCGCGGGCCCCGTTGGACTTCTCGGAGGCCTGCTCGGCCTCCTCGTAGAGGGCGTCGACCTTGCTCTTGACCTCGTCCTTGTCGGGTCCGGCGGGGGCGGCCACGGCGGACTGCGCGGAGAGGGCGACCGCCGCGGCGGCGGTGGCGGTGAGCACGGTCGCGCGCGTGCGGGCCGGCTGCTTGGGTCGGCGGTGGGACGCCACGGGGGCGGGCTCCTTCTCCTCAGGGGCCCACACCCGAACGGGTGCGCTACCGCACGAAGGTTTGAGCGGACCCTAGCGAGCCGTCCTTGATCACTTCAAACCCCCTGCGGAAAAAATCCCGACGCCGTTCCGCTTCCTTCACAGAAGCCCCACGCTGCGTGCCGAGAAGCTGACGGTACGTCTTCCGCTTGCGTTACGAAACGCGCGAAAGCCGCTTGAGCAGCAATGCGGACGTCACCGGCCGGGCGCCCGCCTTCGCCACCCCGTCGGCCACCTCGCGGTCGGTGGAGACCACCACCACCGGACGGCCGGGCGGCTCGGCCCGCACCAGTTGGCGGATCAACTCGTCCGCCGTCACACCGGCCTTGGAGAACAGCACCCGCACCCCGCGCGGCGGCGCCAGCAGCACCGGCGCCGCCAGCTCCGCACCGTCGAAGACGCACGTCATCTCGGCACCCGTCTGCGCGGCCAGCATCGACAGCCCGCCCAGCAGCCGCAACCGCTGCTTCTCCAGCGGCATCGTCGGATAGCCGGTCTTCGTCACGTTGTAGCCGTCGACCACCAGATGCGCCTGGGGAAGCGCCAACAACTGGTCCAGCAGCGCCGGATCGGTCTCCGACAGGGCCCGCGCCGCGATGTCCTTCGGCGTCATCCGGCCCGGCTCCACCGCGTCCACGGTGTCGGCCGGCCGCGTCGAGACCGGCGGCAGCGCCAGCTCCCGGCGCAGCCCGGCCGCCGCGTCCAGCACCGTGTCCAGCAGCAGCCGCAGTCTCATGTCCTCGATGCTGCGCCCCTCCCGGGTGGCCCGGCGCGAGGTCTCCAGCGCCGACTCCACCTCCGCGAGACGGGACTTGAGGCGCCGGGACTCGCTCTCGGCCGCGGCCACCTGCGCCGCCGCCTCACCGCGGATCGCGTCGATCTCGCCGCCGACCTTGCGCAGGGCCGCCTCGCCCCTCTTGACGTCGCTCAGGGCGCTGCGCAGCTTGCGCTGAAGCGATTCCGCTTCCTTGCGGGCGGCCTCCAGCTCGGTCCGCACCTGCTCGCCGCCGGAGCGCTGCGACTCCTTCAGCTGGGCCAGCTCCTCGCGCAGCCGCTCCAGCTCCCGCCGGGTCTCGTCGCCGACCCGCTCGGCGTCGGCGCGCTGCGCCTCCTCACCGGCGGACGCCACCAGCTTCACCCAGCCGGCCGGGCGCAGCACGTACGCGGCGGCCGCCACGTCCAGCGGGTCCGCCGCGGCCGGCGGGGCACCCGACTCCAGGGCCCCGGTCAGCTCCGGCTGCGCCTCGCGCAGCTTCTCCGCGATCCGGCTGCGGAAGACCCCGTCGGTCTCCACGGCCGCGGCCATGGCGTTGCCCGCGAACTTGGCGCGCCGGGTCGGGGTGAACCGGGCGTACTGGCGCAGCTGCGCCGGGAGGTCCCCGACCGTCAGACCGCCGAAGGCGTCCGAGACGATCGTGACGACCCGGCGCCGCACGCCTTCCGGCAGCGGGCGGTCGAGGACCTCCGCGGCGTCGCCGGCCGCGTCGGCCGGCGTCGCGCCGCTTGCTGGCTCCACAATCCGTCACCCCTACCGTGATCTACTGTGGGCCCGGCTCCGTCAGGAGTCGGTGCCCGGCCTGTCCACGAGTTCGATCTGGTCCACCGCGTTGCACCAGCGGCAGCGGACCGACTCGATGGTCTCACTGACCACCTCGCGCTCCTCGACCTTGGGCTCCCCGGCAAGATCGAGGTGGACGTACTCCACGACCTTCGACGATCGGGTGACATCGAACCGCGTGAGGTTGCCGCACAGGGTGCAGCGCCACCGGGTGGTGTCGGTCGGCAGGGGAACCGTCATCAGGCCGCTCTCTCCTTCGTAGCTCATTCAATTAAAGCCCTACGCCGCGGTCGGCGGACCGCAGCACGTAACCCTACGGCCTGGCACCACCCTCAGGTGGGTCCCCCTGCGTCATGCTCTGTCTCATGATCGTAAAGTGGCGGACCCTGTGCGATGCCGCCCGGGGCCCCGTGGTCACGTACGCGCTGATCGCCGCCTGCTGCACGGCGTTCTTCCTCGGCCCGGCTTCTGGCCTGAACCCGGCCTACGGGACGGGCGATCTGCTGACGGAGACGGGGACGGCCTACTTCCGGCACTGGGGCGTCGTCCCCGACGAGCTGTTCTCGGGGGCCGGACGCCCGCTGCTGACCCCCCTGACGGCGCTCTTCGTCCACGGCAGCTGGCTGCACCTGCTCGGGAACATGCTCTTCCTCTACGTCTTCGGCGCGATGACGGAGGAGCGGATGGGCCGGGCGCCGTTCCTCTTGTTCTACGTCTGCACGGGCTACCTCGCGCTGGCGGCCTACGCGGCGGCCAACGCCTCCTCGGACCAGACCCTGGTGGGCGCGTCGGGGGCGATCTCGGCGGCGCTCGGGGCCTTCCTGTGCCTCTTCCCGCGGGCGCGGGTGACCAGCCTGTTCCCGTTCCTGCTCTTCCTGCCGCTGCGGTTCCCGGCGTGGATCGTGCTGCTGTTCTGGTTCGGCCTCCAGTGGCTGGCGGCGCACCGCGCGGGGAGCGGTCCCGGGGTCGCCTACCTGGCCCACGTCGTGGGCTTCTCCCTCGGCTTCTGCTACGCGTGGGCCCGCTATCGCCGTACGACTAGAGTGAGGAGACCAGTGACTGCCGGCGAGGGAGACAGCCAACCGTGATCACCGCGATCGTGCTCATCAAGACCAGCGTGGACCGGATCCCCGAGATCGCCGAGTCCATCGCGCAGCTGGACAGCGTCAGCGAGGTCTACTCCGTCACCGGTACGTACGACCTGATCGCCCTGGTCCGGGTGGCCCGCCACGAGAACCTCGCGGACATCATCCCGGGCCGCATCAGCAAGATCCCGGGCGTCGAGGCCACCGACACGCACGTCGCGTTCCGCACGTACTCGCAGCACGACCTCGAAGCCGCGTTCGCCATCGGCCTGGACGCGTAGCCCTCTCCCCGGGCCGGTACGGAGCCGCTGTGCGGGGCCACTCCTGGGGGCTCCGCCCCCAGACCCCCGCGCCTCAAACGCCGGCGGGGCTGGGATGTGCTGCGCACATCCAGCCCGCGCGGCGCCACCCCCGCTACACGGCGGGAACGCAGCGGCCCTCTTCCGTGCGGTACTGCCACTTCGCCCCGTCCGCGACGAGTTCCTTGACCGCGCGGACGAACCGCTCCACGTGCTCGTCCGGCGTCCCCGCCCCGAAGCTGACCCGGATCGCGTTCAGCGACCGCTCCCCCGGCGCCGCCTCCGGCGCCCCGCACTCCCCCTGGGCCTGCGGCTCGCTGCCCAGCAGGGTGCGCACCAGCGGGTGGGCGCAGAACAGCCCGTCCCGCACCCCGATCCCGTACTCGGCGGACAGCGCGGCCGCGAAGTGCGAGCTGTTCCAGCCGTCGACCACGAACGAGATGACGCCGACGCGCGGCGCGTCGTCCCCGAACAGGGACAGCACCCGCACCGCCGGGACCTCCGCCAGGCCCTCGCGGACCTTGGCGATGAGGTGCTCCTCCCGGGCGACGAGGTTCTCGAAGCCCGCCTCCCGCAGCGCCCGGCAGGCGGAGGCGATGGAGTAGACGCCGATCACGTTCGGGGAGCCGGCCTCGTGGCGGGCGGCGGTGGTGTGCCACTCGACGTCGACGCCGCCGTCCTCGCGGCGGGCCACCTTGCGGGAGGCGCCGCCCCCGGCGAGGTAGGGCTCCGCCTCCTGGAGCCAGTCGGCGCGGCCCGCGAGCACGCCCGAGCCGAAGGGCGCGTACAGCTTGTGCCCGGAGAAGGCGACCCAGTCCACGTCCAGCTCCCGTACGGAGACGGGGTGGTGGGGGGCCAGCTGGGCGGCGTCCAGCACGATCCGCGCGCCGTGGGCGTGCGCGGCGGCGGCGAGTTCCCTCACCGGCCACAGCTCACCGGTGACGTTGGACGCGCCGGTGACGCACACCAGCGCCGGGCCGTAGGGGTCCCGGTCGGCGAGGGCCCGCTCCAGGGTGGCGACGGCCTCGCCGGGGGTACGGGGGGCGTTGAGGTAGGTGACCCGGGCGTCGCCCCAGGGCAGCAGCGAGGCGTGGTGCTCGGTCTCGAAGACGAACACCTGGCAGTCGGCGGGCAGCGCGGCGGCGAGCAGGTTCAGGGAGTCGGTGGTGGACCGGGTGAAGACGACCTGGTCGCAGGGTCGGCAGTCGAGGAACTCGGCGACCGTGGCGCGGCTCTGCTCGAACAGGTCGGTGGACAGCTGCGAGAGGTAGCCGGCGCCGCGGTGGACGCTGCCGTAGTACGGGGCGTACGCGGCGACGTCGTCCCAGACCCGCTGCAGCGCGGGAGCGCTGGCCGCGTAGTCCAGGGCCGCGTAGGTGACCTCGCCGCCGGTGACGAGGGGCACGGTGACGTCCCGGCCGAGCACCGGCAGCGGCCCGTCACAGGCGGGGTCGGCAGCGGCGGTGGCGCAGGCGGCAGTGGTGGCGGCGTTCAGGGATGCGGACATGGCGGTATCTCCCGGCAGGCAGGGCTGAATGGCTTCGGTGTGCCCGTACGCGGGTGCGGCGGCGCGCGGCGACGCCGGCCGTCAGGGGGTACGGGAAGGTCCTCGGACTGATCGGGGGTACGCGGTACGCGGAAGGGACCCTGATCCGAGGGTTGAAGAAGGGGCGGATTCGCCCTATCGCATTCGCTTGCTCACGGAAAACGCTCCTCGAGAGACCAGGACCCCTGGTGTCGAGGGATCCGCGCTTGCCGTAGACCTCGCTGCCTACGGCCTGGTCATCACCCGGGGCACCCCGCCACGGAAGGAGGGTTGCCGGACAGCAAGCCGGGGCCTAAACGCTGTCACTCGTGACCTTGGAGAGCATCCTGCCACAAGATCCCGCACGCGCAAGACCCCGGTCCACATCGTGGACCGGGGTCTTGCCCGAAAGGGACTGCTCGCCCTCAGCGGTTGGTGGCCGCCACCCAGCGGTCCAGCACGGCGCGGGCGGAACCGGAGTCGATGGACTCCGCCGCGCGGGCCATGGCGGCCGCGAGCTGCTCCTCCAGCGTGCCCGTGCCGGGGTCCAGCGCCACCAGGGCGCTCGCCGAGTTCAGCAGGACGGCGTCGCGCACCGGGCCCGTCTCCCCCGCCAGCAGGCGGCGGGCGACGTCCGCGTTGTACGAGGGGTCGCCGCCGCGCAGGGCCGAGATGTCGACCGCGGCGATGCCGACGTCACGGGGGTCGAAGGCGTGCTCGGTGACCTCGCCGTCCCGGACCCACCACACCCGGGAGGTGCCGGTGGTGGTCAGCTCGTCCAGGCCGTCGTCGCCGCGGAAGACCAGCGCGGAGGTGCCCCGCTCGGCGAGCACCCCGGCCATGATCGGGGCCAGCCGCGGGTCCGCCACGCCGACCGCCTGCGCCTTGACGCGGGCCGGGTTGGTGAGCGGGCCGAGGCCGTTGAACGCGGTGCGCACCCCGAGGTCGCGGCGGGCCGAGGCGGCGTACCGCAGGGCCGGGTGGAATACCACCGCGGCGCAGAAGGTGATGCCGGCCTCCTCGGCGACCTGCGCCACCCGCTCCGGGGTGAGGGCCAGGTTGACGCCGAGCTTCTCCAGGACGTCGGAGGAGCCGCTGGCGGAGGACGCCGCCCGGTTGCCATGCTTGACGATCTTGGCTCCGGCGCCGGCGGCCACGATGGCGGACATGGTCGAGATGTTGACCGTCTTGGCGCCGTCGCCGCCCGTGCCGACGATGTCCACGGTCCGCCCGGGCACCTCGATCAGGTTGGCGTGGGCGTACATCGTGCGGACCAGCCCGGTGTACTCGGCGACCGTCTCGCCCTTGGCCCGGAGGGCCACCGCGAAGCCCGCGATCTGCGCGTCCGTGGCCTCGCCCCGCATGATCCGCTCCATCGCCCAGGCGGTGTCCTCGGCGACGAGGTCCTGACGGCTCAGCAGCGCTTCCAGGATGCCCGGCCAGCCGCGGGCCGCCACGCTGTCGCCGCCTGCCGGGGTCGCAACGTTCATGGTCAGCTCCTGCTGCTCGTCGGGTCGTACGTCCGATGGAAAGGATCTCAGCCTATCCAGCCCGGGAGACGGCAAAGAGCCCCGTCCAGTCACTGGACGGGGCTCTCGCCGTGGCGACACCAGGACCGGCCGGGGCCGGTCCCTCAAGCGGTCGTGCCGGAGATCAGTGGTGGCCGTGGCCGGACTGGATCTCCTTGTACTCCTCCGCCGTGGGCTTCGGAATCTGGTTGTTCTCCGCGTAGAAGCCCTTGCTGAGCTTCGCCCGCAGCTTCTCGGAACGCGTCACCTTGCGCTCGACACCGTTCTCGTCGACCGTCGGGCCGATCTCGACCGGCTTGTACTGCTCGTGCGCGGTGAGCGTGTGCAGCTTGCCCTGCGACAGCGGCTCGTGGACCTCGACGAACTCACCGTGCGGCAGGCGCTTGATGATGCCGGTCTCGCGACCGTGCAGCACCTTGTCGTGGTCCCGGCGCTGGAGGCCGAGGCAGATGCGCTTGGTGACGATGAACGCCAGGACCGGGACGACGAAGAAGCCGATCCGGACGAACCACGTGATCGAGTTGATCGACAGGTGGAAGTACTGGGCGAACATGTCGTTGCCGCCGCCGATGAGGAGCACGATGTACTCCGCGATCCAGGCGACACCGAAGGCCGTACGGGTCGGGACGTTGCGCGGGCGGTCCAGGATGTGGTGCTCGCGCTTGTCGCCGGTGACCCAGGACTCGATGAACGGCCAGACGGCGATGGCGCCGAGGACCAGCGGGAAGAGCAGCAGCGGGATGAACACGCCCAGGACGAGCGTGTGGCCCCACAGGTTGATCTCCCAGCCCGGCATGGCTCGGATGAGGCCTTCCGGCATACCCATGTACCAGTCGGGCTGCGCACCGGTGGACACGTGGTCCGGGCGGTACGGGCCGAGCGCCCAGATCGGGTTGATCGAGGCGATCGCCGCGATGGCCGCGATGACACCGAAGACCAGGAAGAAGAAGCCTCCGGCCTTGGCCATGTAGACGGGCAGCAGCGGCATGCCGACGACGTTGTTGTTCGTCTTGCCGGGGCCGGCGAACTGGGTGTGCTTGTGGAAGAACACCAGGATCAGGTGCGCGACCAGCAGGCCCATCATGATGCCGGGCAGCAGCAGGATGTGCACCGAGTAGAAGCGCGCGACGAAGTCGCCGCCCGGGAACTCCCCGCCGAAGAGGAACATCGACAGGTAGGTGCCGACGACCGGGACGGACAGGATGGCGCCCTGCATGAAGCGGACACCGGTACCCGAGAGCAGGTCGTCCGGCAGCGAGTAACCGGTGAAGCCGGTGAACATGCCGAGGACCAGCAGCAGGAAGCCGAAGATCCAGTTGACCTCGCGCGGCTTGCGGAACGCGCCGGTGAAGAAGACGCGCATCATGTGCACGACCATGGCCGCGACGAAGATCAGCGCAGCCCAGTGGTGGATCTGGCGGATCAGCAGGCCACCGCGGACGTCGAAGCTGATGTCCAGGGTCGAGGCGAAGGCCTCGGACATCATGACGCCCTGCATCGGCACGTACGAGCCGTGGTACACGACCTCGTTCATGCTCGGGTGGAAGAAGAGCGTCAGGTACACACCCGTGAGGATGATGATGATGAAGCTGTAGAGGCAGATCTCACCCAGCATGAAGGACCAGTGGTCCGGGAAGATCTTGCGCATGTTGGCCTTGGCGAGGCCGTAGATGCCCAGGCGGCCGTCCGCCCAGTCGGCTACGCGCTCGCCGCGCGACGCGTTGCGCGCCGGGCCGGCCGAGGTGTTCGTGGAGGTGCTCATCCGCGCTCCCAGAATGCAGGACCGACGGGCTCTTCGAAGTCGCCGTGCGCCTCGAGGAAGCCTTCGTCATTCACGCCGATCCGCAGCTGCGGAAGCGCGTGACCGGCCGGGCCGAAGATGACACGGGCGCCGTCGGAGAGGTCGAAGGTGGACTGGTGGCACGGGCAGAGCACGTGGTGCGTCTGCTGCTCGTACAGGCTGATCGGGCAGCCGACGTGGGTGCAGATCTTGGAGAAGGCCACGATCCCCTCGTGGGACCACTCCAGCTCCTGCTTGTCCTTGATGTCCTCCGGCTTGATGCGGACGATCATCAGGGCGGCCTTGGCGATCTGCGTCTGGAAGTCGTGCTGGTCCTCCTCCAGGCCTTCCGGCATGGCGAAGGTCAGCGAACCGACCAGGACGTCCTCGGGACGCAGCGGCTCCATCGTGTTCTGGTTGATGAGCAGCTTGCCCTTGGACCACAGGGTCTTGCGCAGCTTGTCCTCGGGCAGCGGGCCCAGGTCGCGCAGGATCACGACGGCGGAGAGCGGCAGCAGGGCCAGCGCGCCGAGCATCGTGTTGCGGATCAGCGGGCGGCGGCCGATGCCGGACTCGTTCGCACCGTCGGCGAAGTCCTGCATGACCTTCGCCTTGACCTCCGGGGAGGCGGCGATCTCGTGGCGCTCGTCGGCGACCTCGACGTCCGACATCAGCGTGCGGGCCCAGTGGACCGCGCCGGCGCCGATGCAGAACAGGGCCGTGCCGAGCGTCATGCCGAGCGCGAAGTTCAGCGCGCTGACCTTCCCGATGGGGAAGATGAACACGATCTTGTCGACCGGGAAGGCCACGTACGAGGCGATGAAGCCGATCGTGGCCAGCATCGACAGCGTGAACAGCATCGCGACCGTGCGCTCGGACCGCTTGGCGGCCCGCTCGTCGATGTCCTGGATGCGCGGCTTGTGGACCGGGAGGCCGGGGTCCGCGAACGGGTCGTCCGCGACCGCTACGGCACCGTGGTGCGCGTCGCCCTGCTCGCTCGGCAGGTGCTTGTCTTCGGGAATGTCTTGGCTACTCATGACTTCTTGGCCTTAGCGGTGTGGGCCGCGACCCAGACGGCAACAGCGATCAGCGCACCCAGGCCGAAGATCCAGCCGAACAGACCCTCGGAGACGGGACCGAGGCCGCCGAGCTTGAGGCCACCGGGGCTGGTGGACTTCTCGCCGTTGACGTTCTCGAGGTACGCGATGATGTCCTTCTTCTGCTTCTCCGGCATGGTGCTGTCCGGGAAGGAGGGCATGTTCTGCGGGCCGGTCAGCATGGCCTCGTAGATGTGCTTCGGCGAGACGTCCTCGAGGTTCGGGGCGTACTTGCCGTTCGTCAGCGCGCCGCCTTCGCCGGTGAAGTTGTGGCACTGCGCGCAGTTGTTGCGGAACAGCTCGCCACCGGCGGCGATGTCGGCACCGGCCGGGTCGTACTGCTTCTCGGTCGGCGTGATCGGGCCGGCACCGAGCGACGCGATGTACGCCGCGAGCTGGTCGATCTGGGGCTGGGTGTAGATGTTCGGCTTCTTCGGCACCTGGGCGCCGGGCTGCTGGGCGGGCATGCGGCCCGTGCTCACCTGGAAGTCGACGGCCGCGGAGCCGACGCCGACCAGGCTGGGGCCGTCAGTGGAACCCTGACCGCCGGTTCCGTGGCAGCTTGCGCAGCCCACGGCGTAGAGCTTCTTGCCCTCCTCGATGGCGAGGGACTGGGCGGTTTCATCGGCCTGCGCCTTGCCCGCGGGCGCGAAGGCGGCGTACAGCCCCCCCGTGACCGCCAGCGCGAAGAGTAGAACGACGACCGCCGCCAGCGGATGGCGTCGTCGTGCGGAGAGCTTTTTCACGGATTACCCCGGTGTCAGGATCTTCTGCGTCGGTGTTTCTGGACGGTGTGCCGAGCGGTACCCGGCGACGTGATCGCTACTTGATCAGGTAGATCGTCGCGAAGAGGCCGATCCAGACGACATCGACGAAGTGCCAGTAGTAGGACACGACGATGGCCGACGTGGCCTGTTCGTGGGTGAACCTCTTGGCCGCGTACGTCCGGCCGAGGACCAGCAGGAAGGCGATGAGACCGCCCGTCACGTGCAGCCCGTGGAAGCCGGTGGTCAGGTAGAAGACCGTGCCGTACGGGCCGGACGAGAGGGACATGCCCTCGTGCTTGACCAGCTCGGTGTACTCGAACACCTGGCCGCCAATGAAGATCGCACCCATGACGAACGTGATGATGAACCACGTCCGGAGCTTCTTCACGTCACCGCGCTCGGCGGCGAAAACGCCGAGCTGGCAGGTGAGGGAGGAGAGCACCAGGATCGTGGTGTTCGTCGCCGAGAAGGGCAGATTCAAGGCCTCGGCCTGCTCTGTCCAGTACTCGGCACCCGTCACGGATCGCAGGGTGAAGTACATCGCGAAGAGGGCCGCGAAGAACATCAGCTCGGAACTCAACCAGATGATGGTTCCGACGCTGACGAGGTTCGGCCGATTGACCGTCGGGTGCGCGTGCCCGGTATCTACTGTCGTTGCTGTCGCCACGACCGACATTATGTCGGTCGCTTATCCCGCCCTCACCCCGGGGGGTGCCGTTCGGAGTGTCAGGGGGGTGTGCAAGGCCCGAACGGCCCATCAGAAGCCCGCTCGCGAGGCTTGCGGAACCGATGTTGACAGCGGGTCGGACGGAGTAGCATCCCGCGCATCATCAGCGTGATTCACGGCCAGGTGGAGGACGAAATGCGGGCGACTGCGCGGGTTCTGGTCTACAGCGACGACGCGGGCACCCGGGAGCAGGTGCGGCTGGCCGCCGGGCGCAGGCCCGCGGCGGACCTGCCGCCGGTGGAGTTCCTGGAGTGCGCCACGCTTCCAGCGGTCCTCAAGGAGCTGGACGCGGGCGGCATCGACCTGTGCGTGCTGGACGGCGAGGCGGTTCCGGCCGGGGGCATGGGCGTGTGCCGGCAGATCAAGGACGAGATCTTCCGGTGCCCCCCGGTGCTGCTGCTGATGGGGCGTCCCCAGGACGCGTGGCTGGCTACGTGGAGCCGGGCGGACGCGGCGGTCACCCTTCCGGTGGACCCGGTCGACTTCCCCGACACCCTCGCGGGGCTGTTGCGGTCGCGGCTGTCGCCGGCCGCCTGAGGCTGCCGGGGCGCCCGGGGCGCCGGTTGCGCGACACGGGCCCGCGGTCCGGCCTGTCGGCCGGGACGCGGGCCCGTACGGCCTTCTGCGGGGCTCTCAGACGGTGGGGCGCAGTCGTGCCTGGTCGACGGCGCTGCGGCCTTCCTGGGTGCCCTTGAGGAGGGCGCTGCCCTCGCGCCACTCCTTCCACTCCATGTTCCAGTCGCCGAAGCCGTTGCCGAAGGTGTCCATGTCGTCGCCGATGCTGTTGATCACCTTGACGATGTCGCCTTCGGTGATGTTCTCGTAGAACCAGGCGGCGTTGCCGGTGCTCATGCCGGTGCAGCCGTGGCTGACGTTCTCGTAGCCCTGGGAGCCGACCGACCACGGCGCGGCGTGCACGTACTCGCCGCTCCAGGTCACGCGGGTGGCGTAGTAGACGGGCAGGTTGTAGTACTCGCTGCCGCCGATGCCGACGGTGTCGCCGCGCATCTGGACGAAGTACTGCTTGCCGAGCACCACCTTGACCCCGTTGCGGGTGGAGAAGCCGGGCTTGCCGGTGGTCACCGGGATGGTGTTGATCACTTCGCCGTTGCGTTCGAAGGTGAGGTAGTGCGAGGCGGCGTCGGTGGTGACCTCGACGCGGTCGCCGATCTCCAGCTTCAGGGGCTTGGAGGCCGCTCCGTGGAGTTCGTCGGAGACCTTGATGCCCTCCAGGTTGCTCCGTACGGAGACGGTGGTGTGGGCGGGCCAGTAGTCCTTCGGGCGGTAGTGCAGGTTCTTGTCGTCCACCCAGTGCCAGGCGCCCTCGACGCCGGCGGGCGCGTCGACGACCAGGCCCCGTTCGACGATGGCGCGGGCGGCCTTGTCCTTGACGGGCTCGTTCAGTTCGGCCGTGATGGGCTGTCCGACGCCGTACTTGCCCTCGTCCGGGCCGAATTCGACCTTGAGGACCTGCTTGGCCGGGGTGGTCTCGAAAGTCAGCGTGCGCTGCCCCGGGGCTCCGCGCTGGTCCTCCGTGCTGACGAGGACGGTGTAGCGCACGCCCGCCGCCATGGGGACGGTGCTGTGCCAGCGGTCGCCCTTGGCGGAGAGTTCGCCCGCCAGGCGGCGGCCGTGGGTGTCGACGGCCATCACGTCGGTGATCCGCGCCTCGGCTCCCTTGGCGGTGACCTCCAGCGGCTTGTCCGGGTCGGTGGGACGGCCGCCCGGGGGCTGGTTGAAGACGATCTGGTCGCCCGCGTCGTACGGGCGGGCGGACAGCGGGTTGTTGTCGCCGGACCCGCATGCGGTGGCGCCGGCCCCGAGGGACGCGACCAGCAGGGAGCAGCTGAGTACCGTCCAAAGACGCGGTGAGTGCTTCATGCGCCCAACGCTATGAAGATATGACAAATCCAGCGCGCGGGGTGACTGCAAACGAGGGGCCCGGACTCCTCCGAAAAGGTGTCCGGGCCCCTCTGTACTGCTCGTACCGCTACTGCTTACTGGTTCTGGTTCTCACCGCGGTAGTACTCGTACACCCAGCCCCACAGGCCGATCAGGATGATCGGGGCCGAGAAGTACATGAGCCACCAGCCGAAGATGACGCCCATGAACGCGAGCGCGCCACCGATGGCGAGCGAGAGCGGCTGCCAGCTGTGCGGGGAGAAGAACCCCAGCTCGCCGGCCTCGTCCGCGACGTCGGCCTCCAGGTTGTCCTGAGCCATCTCGTCCACACGCTTGGCCGTGAAGGCCAGGTAGTAGCCGATCATGGCGCTCAGGCCGAAGGCCAGCGCGAGAGCGGTGGTTCCGACCGGCTCCTTCGACCAGACGCCGTAGACGACGGTCATGATCAGGATGAAGGCGGAGAGCCAGAGGAACATCTTGCCCTGGATCTTCACTTGCCGGCCTCCTTGCCACCGGTGACGGCCTTTGCCGGGGCGTGGTCCTCGAGGTGGTCGAGGGCCGCGATCTCCGGGTGGTGCAGGTCGAACGCCGGCGATTCACTGCGGATGCGCGGCAGGGTGAGGAAGTTGTGCCGCGGCGGCGGGCAGGACGTCGCCCATTCGAGCGAACGGCCGTAGCCCCACGGGTCGTCGACCTCGATCTTCTTGCCGTACTTCGCCGTCTTCCAGACGTTGTACATGAAGGGCAGCATCGACAGGCCCAGCAGGAAGGAGCTGATCGTGGAGATGGTGTTCAGCGCCGTGAAGCCGTCGGCCGCGAGGTAGTCCGCGTAACGACGCGGCATGCCCTCGGCGCCCAGCCAGTGCTGCACCAGGAAGGTGCCGTGGAAGCCGATGAACAGCGTCCAGAAGGTGATCTTGCCGAGGCGCTCGTCCAGCATCTTGCCCGTGAACTTCGGCCACCAGAAGTGGAAGCCGGAGAACATCGCGAAGACCACGGTGCCGAAGATGACGTAGTGGAAGTGCGCGACGACGAAGTACGAGTCGGAGACGTGGAAGTCCATCGGGGGCGAGGCCAGGATGACGCCGGTCAGACCACCGAAGGTGAAGGTGATCAGGAAGCCGACGGCCCACAGCATCGGGGTCTCGAAGGACAGCGAGCCCTTCCACATGGTGCCGATCCAGTTGAAGAACTTCACACCGGTCGGTACCGCGATCAGGAAGGTCATGAAGGAGAAGAACGGCAGCAGCACACCGCCGGTGACGTACATGTGGTGCGCCCACACGGTCACCGAGAGGCCGGCGATCGCGATCGTCGCGGCGATCAGACCGATGTAACCGAACATCGGCTTGCGCGAGAAGACCGGGATGACCTCGGAGATGATTCCGAAGAACGGCAGCGCGATGATGTACACCTCTGGGTGTCCGAAGAACCAGAAGAGGTGCTGCCACAGTAGTGCGCCGCCGTTGGCCGCGTCGAAGACGTGCGCGCCGAACTTGCGGTCGGCCTCCAGCGCGAAGAGCGCGGCGGCGAGGACCGGGAAGGCGAGCAGGACCAGGACACCGGTCAGCAGCACGTTCCAGGTGAAGATCGGCATGCGGAACATCGTCATGCCCGGAGCGCGCATGCAGATGATCGTGGTGATGAAGTTGACCGAGCCGAGGATCGTGCCGAAGCCGGAGAAGGCCAGACCCATGATCCACATGTCGGCGCCGATGCCCGGCGAGCGGACCGCGTCCGACAGCGGGGAGTAGGCGAACCAGCCGAAGTCGGCGGCACCCGAGGGGGTGACGAAGCCGGCCACCGCGATGGTCGAGCCGAAGAGGTACAGCCAGTACGCGAACATGTTCAGCCGCGGGAACGCCACGTCGGGCGCGCCGATCTGCAGCGGCATGATCCAGTTGGCGAAGCCGGCGAACAGCGGGGTCGCGAACATCAGCAGCATGATCGTGCCATGCATGGTGAACGCCTGGTTGAACTGTTCGTTCGACATGATCTGCGTGCCCGGACGGGCCAGCTCGGCGCGCATGAAGAGCGCCATGATCCCGCCGATGATGAAGAACACGAACGACGTGACCAGGTACATCGTGCCGATGGTCTTGTGGTCGGTGGTGGTGAGCCACTTCACGACCACGTTGCCCGGCTGCTTGCGCCGCACCGGCAGCTCGTTCTCGTACGAGTCAGCTGCGGCGGCACCCTGGGATTCGTTGAGGATGCTCACAGTTTGTTCGTCTCCGCATTCCGGGCCGGGTCAGTCTGCTTGATGCCGGCCGGCAGGAAGCCGGTCTGACCCTTCTCCGCCAGCTCCTTCAGGTGCGCCCGGTACTTCTCCGGGGAGACGACCTTCACGTTGAAGAGCATGCGGGAGTGGTCGACACCGCAGAGCTCGGCACACTTGCCCATGAAGGTGCCTTCCTGGGTCGGGGTGACCTCGAAGACATTGGTGTGACCGGGAATCACGTCCTGCTTGAACAGGAAGGGCACCACCCAGAAGGAGTGGATGACGTCGTTCGACGACAGGATGAAGCGGACCTTCTCGCCCTTGGGCAGGTAGAGGGTCGGCCCCGGGTTGTTGGTCTGGGGGTTCCGGTCGCCGGGAACGCCCTTCTCGTAGACGCCCTCGGCGCCCGCCGGGAACTCCTTGATGAAGCGGTCCGGCAGCGAGGCGAGTTCCTTCGGGGTCTCGCCGGCCTTCGGGGTCGCGGCATCGCCGTCGACGTTCTCGACGTAGTTGAAGCCCCAGCTCCACTGGAAGCCGATCACGTTGATCGTGTGCGCCGGCTTCTTGGAGAGGGAGAGCAGCTTCGACTCATCACGCGCGGTGAAGTAGAAGAGCACCGAGACGATGATGAGCGGGACCACGGTGTACAGCGCCTCGATCGGCATGTTGTACCGGGTCTGCGCGGGGACCTCGATCTTCGTCCGGCTACGCCGGTGGAAGATGACGCTCCACATGATCAGGCCCCACACCAGGATGCCCGTGATGAGAGCGGCCGCCCAGGATCCCTGCCACAGGGAGAGGATGCGAGGCGCCTCCTCCGTGACCGGGGTGGGCATTCCGAGGCGGGGGAAGTCTTTCCAGGTGTACGAGCAACCAGTGGCGGTCGCCAGGACCACGCCCGCAGTCAGCGCCTGCAGCAGCTTCCGCCGCATCGGGCGCCGCGGCGAGCGGTCGGAGCCGTAGGGACTCACGTAGCGCCTTCCCGAGAGTCTCGGCCCGCGCGGCCGGCCGCGGCCGTGTTCGGGTCGGTCGCCGGCCCTGACGCAGGCAGGGGTTTGGATGTTTATGCGGACCAAACCCTACTGGACGCTATTTGGGGTCGCGCGGGGAGGGTGCCCAACGCGCCGCTACTGCCCCCGAAGGGATGGATCCGCCGTACGGGGGACGGGCCGAACGGCCCTGAACGGCTGGCTCCGGACGGCATCTGACGGTCCCTGAACCGGATGCGCGCGGGGCGGGCCCCGCGCGGGCTGCGGCCACCATCTACCGTGGCCGGATGCCGTACTTCGACACCGCGTCCGCCGCTCCCCTGCACCCCGTGGCCCGGCAGGCGCTCCAGGCCGCCCTGGACGAGGGCTGGGCGGACCCCGCCCGGCTGTACCGGGAGGGGCGGCGGGCCAGGCTGCTGCTGGACGCGGCGCGCGAGGCGGCGGCCGAGGCGGTGGGATGCCGCGCCGACGAGCTCGTATTCACTCCTTCGGGGACGCACGCGGTTCACACGGGCATGGCGGGCGTGCTCGGGGGGCGCCGGCGCGTCGGCGGCCATCTGGTCGTATCCGCGGTGGAGCACAGCTCCGTACTCCACGCGGCGGACGCGCACGCGGCGGCCGGCGGGACGGTGACGGAGGTTCCGGTGGACCGGCTCGGCGCGGTCTCCGCCGCCGGGTACGAGGCCGCGCTCGGCTCCACCACGGCTCTGGCGTGTCTCCAGTCGGCCAACCACGAGGTGGGCACGGTCCAGCCGGTGGCCGAGGTCGCCGAGGTCTGCGGGGCCGCCGGGGTGCCGCTGCTCGTTGACGCCGCCCAGTCGCTGGGGTGGGGCCGGGTGGAGGGCGCGTGGTCGGTCCTGGCGGCCAGCGCCCACAAGTGGGGCGGCCCGCCCGGGGTGGGCCTGCTCGCCGTCCGCAAGGGGGTCCGGTTCTCCGCCCAAGGCCCCGCCGACGAACGGGAGTCGGGCCGCTCCCCCGGCTTCGCCAACCTGCCCGCCGTCGTCGCGGCGGCGGCCTCGCTGCGGGCGGTGCGCGCCGAGGCGGACGCGGAGGCGGCCCGGCTGCGGATCCTGGTGGACCGGCTGCGGCGGCGGGTGGTCCGGCTGGTGCCCGACGTCGAGGTGGTCGGGGACGCCGACC
Organism: Streptomyces sp. NPDC004126; assembly: GCF_050275515.1. Taxonomy (NCBI): domain Bacteria; kingdom Bacillati; phylum Actinomycetota; class Actinomycetes; order Kitasatosporales; family Streptomycetaceae; genus Streptomyces; species Streptomyces sp. NPDC004126. The sequence goes on from NZ_JBNNPF010000017.1 coordinate 97,531, forward strand.
GGCGCCTGCCCCACCTGGTCACGTTCTCCTGCCTCTACGTGGACGGCGAGACCCTGCTGCACGAGCTGGACCGGGCGGGGTACTCCGTCTCCTCCGGCTCCTCCTGCACGAGCTCCACGCTGACCCCCAGTCACGTGCTGCGGGCGATGGGGGTGCTGTCGGAGGGGAACGTACGGGTCTCCCTGCCGCGGGGGACCTCCGCCGACGAGGTCAACGGCTTCCTGGAGGTGCTGCCGGGCGCGGTGGCGGGCGTGCGCGAGAAGCTCGGCGTCTCGGAGCCCTCCGCGGTGGCCCCGGTGGCGGACTCGGTCGAGATCGACGCCCTGGGCCTGCGCTGCCCGCAGCCGGTGATCGAGCTGGCCCGGGCGATCACCACGGTCCCGGTCGGCGGCACCGTCACGGTCGTCTCCGACGACGAGGTGGCCCGCCTGGACATCCCGGCGTGGTGCGCGATGCGCGGCCATACGTACCTGGGCGAGAGCCCGCGCGCGACGGGTGTGGCCTACCGGGTCCGCCGCGAGGGCTGAGGCCCCTTGCGGGTGGCAGATCCCCTACCCACCCTTCGCCCGTTCCCCGGGCTGCGCCCGGACCCCTCCTGGGGGCTCCGCCCCCAGGCCCCCGCGCCTCAAACGCCGGCGAGGCTATGAGTAGCCCCGCCGGCGTTTGAGGCGCGGGGGTCTGGGGGCGGAGCCCCCAGGGAACGGGCGAAGGGTGGGTAGGGGACCTCGCCCCGCGCAGCGGCCGGCCCGGCGGACGGTACCGCGCTCCGCCCGGCCAGGGCAGCGCCACGCCCCGGCGGGTCAGAGGGTCGTCGGGGATTCCGCCGCCGTCGGGGACTGGGCCTCCGTGGAGGTCGTCGTCGGAGTGGTCGGAGCCGAAGGCGTGACCGGCGGCGGGGTCGTGGCCGGCGGGGGCGTCGTCGCCGGCGGCGGGGTGGTCGCCGGGGGCGGGGTCGTCGCCGGCGGCGGCGTCGTGGCCGGCGGGGTCGGCTGCGGCTGCTCCGGCTCCGGCGTCGTCCCCGCCGACGGGGGCGTCGTCGCCGGCCGGGGCGCCTCCCCCCGGCCCGGATCCGCGGCAGCGCTCGGCTCCGGCGGCGAATCGTTCCCGCTGTTCCCCGGCACCTGCGGCGGGGTCACCGCCGGCGCGTCCGGGGTCGAGGACACGGTCGGCTCCGCCGGCTGCTCCGGGTCCTCGCCCGCCGTCAGCGACAGGCCGACGACCGTGCCGAGCGCCACCACCGTCAGCGCCCCGGCGGCGGCCAGCAGCACCGTCTTGCGCCGCCGGTCCGGTCCGGGCGGCGCGGGGCGGCGCGGGAACGGCGCCGGCTCCGGAGCCGGCGTGAACGCGTCCGCGTAGGCCTGGGACACGGTCGTGGCCGAACCGGCCGGCTTCCCGATCACCTGCATCACCGGGGTCACCTGGGTGACCGCCTCGGAGCCGGCCGGCTTCGGCGCGGCGGACGCACCGGGCGGCAGGGCGGCGAGCACCGGCGGTGCCTCCAGCCGCAGCGGCGGCGAGGCCGCCCCCGCCGCCTCCCGGTCCCGGTCGGTGACCAGGGCCAGCGCCCGCCGCCCGGCGACCGTGCCGCGCTTGTCGGCCAGCGCCCCGCGCAGCCCGATCGAGGCCTCCAGCTCCGCCCGCGCCCGGTCCAGACGCCCCTCGCACAGCGCGAGGACGCCGAGCTCGTGGTGGAAGTACGCCTGCTCCGCGACCTCCCCCGCCTTCCGCGCGGCCTCCGCGCCCGAGCGCAGCACCCGCCCCCAGGCCTCCCAGGACGGCGCCGCCGCCAGCGCCGGGGCGGCCGTGCGGGCCAGCAGCACGGCGGCCACCACATCGGCCCCGCCCAGCGCGGCGAGCACCGCGTCGGCCTCCGCCGCGACCCGCTCCGGGGTCACCGAGGCGTGCCCGGTCCACCAGGCGTAGTGCCGGGCGGCGGTACGCGCCTCCTCGGCGGCGCTCTCCGCGTACCCGGCCTCCTCCAGCTGCCGCGCGACCCCCTCCGCGAGCCGGTAGCGCGGCCCGACGGGGGTGATCAGGCCGCAGCCGAGGAGTTCCGCGACGGCGGCGTCGGCGTGCGTGTCTCCGACCAGCGCGGGCAGGTGGGCGTGGTGCGGGAGTTCCCCGCCCAGGGCGCAGGCGCTCCGCAGGGCGGCCCGGGCCGACTCGCTCACCCGGGAGGCCAGCAGCTCGGCGGGGGCCGCGGCCTGCGCCAGGGTGGGCAGCGGCACGTGGGAGGGGTCGCGGGGGCGTTCCTCGAAGACCCCGGGCTCCTCGTCCTCGTCGTCGGCGGAGCCTCCGTTGAGCTCGTCGCGCTGCCGCAGCAGGGCGGCGGCCTGTACGAAGCGCAGCGGCAGCCCCTCGGAGGCGAACCGCAGGTCCTCCGCCCAGGCCGTCTCCTCGTCGGTGAGCGGCCTGCCGGTGGCGGCCTCCAGCAGCCGTGCGCAGTCGTCCCGGCCGAGTCCGCCGAGGAAGACCTCCTCCAGGTGCGCGTCGTCGGAGGGGTCCTTGGCGTCGGGGGCGGCGGCGAGCAGGTAGGCGCATTCGGGGGTGGCGCGCAGCAGCTCGTCGAGGGCGGCTCCGCCGAGCTCCAGGTCGTCGAGGAGGACGATCGCGCCGATCTCGGCGACGCCCGCGAGGAGTTGCGTACGGTCGGGGCGCTCGTCGCGGGTGTCGTACACGGTGGAGTAGAGGGTGTGGAGCAGTTCGGCGGGCTGCTGCCTGCCGTGGCCGCCGAGGCGGACGACCCCGTCGGGCGCGAGGTCGGCGCAGTCGGCGGCGACCGCGTCGAGGAGGACGGTGCGGCCGGATCCGGCGGGGCCGGTCAGCCGTACGGAGCGGCCGCGTCCGAGGAGGCGTACGAGCCGCTCCCGCTCGTCCGCGCGCGCCAGGAGCGGCAGGGCGGGCACGGGCGGCCCGGGCAGTACGGGCGGGCGCGCGGCGGCGTCCCGGTCGGCGCGGGAGGCGGCGGAGCGCTTGGCGGGGCGGCGGCCGGCAGCCTGGCGGGCTTCGGGCCGCAGGGGCTCGATCTCGCTGCCGTCGACGGGGTTGACGGTGAGGGTGAACTCCCCGCTGGTCAGGGTCACGACGCGGGCGGGGGCCGGCGGCTGCGCGGCGGATCCCGGTGCCGGGGTCTTGGCCGTCGCGGACTTGGCCGTCGCGGACTTGGCCGTCGGCATCGTGGCGGTCGACGTCGTCGGGGCCGCGGCCGGTGTCCCGGCCGGCCGGCCCGCCGCGGCCCGTTCGTCCCGGCCCGGCTGCCCCTGTGTACGCTCCATGCCCCTGTCCCCCGATCGCGCCGCGCGCCCGCCGCCGTCTTCGTCGTGCCCGGCGCCCGCTCACGTCGTTGTCGCCACCGGTCCGGTTTCGCCCGACCCTAGACCGTTGACGGGGCCGCCGTCACCGCCGGGGTGCCTTCACCACCGGACCGCCACGGTTCCCGCCGCCGGTCCTCGCGGTCAGTCCTTGCGGCCGGTCACGGCGACGGTGACGCCGATGCCGATCATGGCGAGCCCGCCGGTGCCGCCGATCATGGAGAGGCGGCGCGGGGATCCGGCGAACCAGTCGCGGGTGGTGGCGGCGGCGAGGCCCCAGAGGCTGTCGAAGACGATCGCGATCAGGTTGAAGACCAGGCCGAGCACGAGCATCTGGAGCATGACCTGCCCCTGCTCCCGGTCGACGAACTGGGGCAGCACCGCGGCGAAGAAGACGATGGTCTTGGGGTTGGCCACGCCGACCGCGAAGCCCTCGCCGAGGGTGCGCAGGGTGCCGTGCGCCTCGGGGGCCGCCTCGGCGACCGCGGCCTGCAGCGATCCGCGGCCGCGGAAGGCCTTGACGCCCAGGTACACGAGGTAGGCGGCGCCGGCCAGCTTCAGGGCGGTGAAGACCAGGACGGAGCGTTCGACGACGGCGCCGACGCCGAGCGCCACGGCCACGACGAGTACGTACGATCCGAGCGTGTTCCCGGCCACCGTGGTCAGCGCGGCGCGCCGGCCCTGGGCGAGCGCCCGTCCGACGACGAAGAGCACGCTGGGGCCGGGGATCACGATCAGCACGAGGGACATGGCCGCGAAGGCCAGCAGTCTGTCGGTGGACACCATGGACCCATGTAAACCGAGCCCGCCCCGGGGGCGCAGCCCCTTTTCCCCGACCCGGACCCCGACCCGGACCCCGGCCCGGGCCCGGCCCCCTGCCCCCGGTCACACCCGGGGCAGGGACTCCGCTTCCAGCCCGCCCTCGATCGCGAGGATGCGGTGCAGCCGGGTCGCGACGAGCAGCCGCTGCATCCGGTCGGGCACCCCGCGCAGGACCAGGCGCCGTCCGGTCCGGCCGGCCCGCCGGTGCGCCCCCATGATCACGCCGAGTCCGGTCGCGTCCCAGGAGTCCAGGCCGGTGAGGTCGAGCACGAGGTCGCCGTGGCCGTCGTCGAGGGCGGTGTGGAGGACCGTACGGGCGTCAGCCGCGCTGCGCACGTCGAGGCGGCCCCCGACAGCGAGTTCGGCGTGGTCGCCCCTGATGTGCATGTGTGCTCCCCGGCTTTACTGCGTACGTGTGGTCCGACGGGTCCGTGGTCGGCAACTCTCACTGCAACTGACTGCCGTGCGGGCGGTGAAGTTGCCGACCGTGAGCGAACCGATACCTAATTCACCCCGTAGGGTGCGGGGATTCGAACGCTCGTGCTCAGTGCTTGTAGAAGCCCTGGCCGCTCTTGCGGCCGATGTCGCCCGCGTCGACCATGCGGCGCATCAGCTCCGGCGGCGCGAACTTCTCGTCCTGGCACTCGGTGTAGATGTTGCTGGTGGCGTGCAGCAGGATGTCGACGCCCGTGAGGTCGGCGGTGGCGAGCGGGCCCATGGCGTGCCCGAAGCCCAGCTTGCAGGCGATGTCGATGTCCTCGGCGGTGGCCACGCCCGATTCGTAGAGCTTCGCGGCCTCGACGACGAGGGCGGAGATCAGGCGGGTGGTCACGAAGCCGGCGACGTCGCGGTTGACGACGATGCAGGTCTTGCCGACCGACTCGGCGAACGCGCGGGTGGTGGCGAGGGTCTCGTCGCTCGTCTTGTAGCCGCGCACCAGCTCGCAGAGCTGCATCATCGGGACGGGCGAGAAGAAGTGCGCGCCGACGACCCGCTCCGGGCGCTCCGTCACGGCCGCGATCTTGGTGATCGGGATGGCGGAGGTGTTGGAGGCCAGGATGGCGTCCTCGCGCACGATCTTGTCGAGCGCGCGGAAGATGTCGTGCTTGACCTCGAGCTTCTCGAAGACGGCCTCGACGACGATGTCCACGTCGGCGACCGCGTCGAGGTCGGTGGTCGTGGAGATCCGCGCGAGCGCCGCCTCGGCGTCCTCGGCGGTCATCCTGCCCTTGGAGACGAACTTGTCGTAGGAGGCCTTGATGCCGTCCGTGCCCCGGGTCAGCGCGGCATCGGTGACGTCCCGCAGGACGACGTCCCAACCCGCCTGAGCGGAGACCTGAGCGATCCCGGAACCCATCAGTCCCGCGCCGATGACGGCGAGCTTCCCAGCCACTGCACACCCCTCGTTGTTCTCAGTACGACCCGGCCTCGTAGCCTCTCCGGCGGAGACTAGCGCCCGTGAGGGGCGGAGTGACCGCGAAGTAACACGCGTCACGTCTCAGATGACGGACATCACAATGAACCGGCAGTGGCCGTAGACGGGTTCGGCCACTCGTTCGTGTGATCGTCGGGGAATCGGCACGTACGGTCGAGGGCCTCAGCCCTAACGTCACGGCATGACGACCACGCGGATGACCGAAGGGACCGGCTACGCCCGGTACTCCTTCAGGCTTCGCACGTCGTCCGGCGCGCTCGCGGCCCTTCTGGACGAGTGGGACCGGTGCCGGTGGATCTGGAACGAGTGTGTGGCCAAGTCCATGCAGGTCCACGCCCGGAACAAGGCCAGGCCCGAGGGCACCGACAAGGAGACCTGCGGTCCAGCTCAGCTCGACAGAATGCTGACCGACGCCCGCGCCCGAATGGGATGGGTGCGAGAGGGCAGCAGCGTTCCGCAGCAACAGGTAGTCCGCGACTTCGGCAAGTCCAAGGCCAAGGCACAAAAGGACATCCGCGATCGGCTTCCCACGGCGCGCCGGGCCGGGATGCCGAAGTGGAAGACGAAGCGGGAAGCGCTGCCGAGCATGAACTACACAAAGCGCGGCTTCCGGCTGAGGGACGACCGCTTGCACCTGGCGGGCGGGATCGTGCTGTCCGTGGTGTGGTCGCGTGATCTGCCGGCCGAACCGTCCAGTGTGCGCGTCTACCGGGACAGCCTCGGGCACTGGTACGCCAGCTTCGTGCTCCCCGCCCCTGCCGATCCGTTCCCGTCCACGGGACGGGCCATCGGTGTCGACTGGGGAGTCACGGAGACCGCGACCACGACCAGCGACGAACACGACCTGCCGCACGCACGGCACGGGCAGAGGACGGCCAGGGGGCTCGCTCGCTACCAGCGGATGATGGCCAGGCGGAGGCCCGCGAAGGGGAAGGCTGCTTCCAAGGGCTACAAAACCGCGAAGAGGCAGGCTGCGAAGCTGTACAAGAAGGCCGCTCGGCAACGTCAGGACACAGCCCGCAAATGGGCCAAGGCCGTGGTCCGCGATCACGACGTCCTGGCAGTGGAGGACTTCCGCCCGGGTTTCCTGGCCAAGTCGACCATGGCCGGAAAAGCAGCGGACGCCGCCATCGGCGCCGCCAGGAGGGCTTTGATCGAGATGGGCCTCAAGCACGGACGGACTGTGCACCTGGTCCATCCCGCGCACACCACGATGGACTGCGGGCGGTGTGGAGCGAGAGCCAAGCACGCACTGCCGCTGGGTATGCGCACCTACACCTGCACCGCGTGTGGAGCCGTGTCCCCCAGGGACAAGAACTCGGCACACGTGATGCTCGTCCGGGCTGGTCTGGCCCCGGCCGGCGCTGATCGCACAAGACCCGGCCGGGCGCAGCCCGGTCAGGCGGCGTGAGCCGGGAATTTCCGCTCAGACCCGGATACGGAGCCCCCTCCGTCCGGCTGGGAAAGCAGTCAAACTGGAACGGGTCACGAGGCGTGCGCGGCCGCGCAGTTCAGATTTCGCCACCTTCGTACCGGGCCGGCCGCGCCTGGAGGCGGGCCGGTTCCCAGCGGGCCGCCGGGACGCGGCCGAGGGCCGGGGCCGTCGCGGCGCGGCGGGCGGCTTCGTCCCGGTCGCGGTGGTCCTGCGGGGTCCCGGGGCGGCGGCGGGAGGCGAGGGAGCCCGCCGGCTCCTCGATCTCCCGGGCCGCGTCGGCCGGCCGCCGGACCTCGTACGCGTCGTCGTTCGATGCGCCGCTCCCCCGCTCGACGGTACGCGGCCGGCGGGCCCGTCTACGCTGGCGCCATGGTGAACCTGACGCGCATCTACACCCGTACCGGCGACAAGGGCACGACCGCCCTGGGCGACATGAGCCGGACGCGGAAGACGGACCTGCGGATCTCCGCGTACGCCGACGCCAACGAGGCCAACGCCGCCATCGGGACGGCGATCGCGCTGGGCGCGCTGCCGGAGGAGGTGGTGAAGGTCCTGGTCCGCGTGCAGAACGACCTGTTCGACGTCGGCGCCGACCTGTGCACCCCGGTGGTGGAGGACCCGGAGTACCCGCCGCTGCGGGTGGAGCAGTTCTACGTGGACCGGCTGGAGGCGGACTGCGACGTCTTCAACGAGCAGTTGGAGAAGCTGCGCAGCTTCATCCTCCCCGGCGGCACCCCGGGCGCGGCCCTGCTGCACCAGGCCTGCACGGTGGTCCGCCGGGCCGAGCGCTCCACGTGGGCGGCGCTGGAGGAGCACGGCGAGGTGATGAACCCGCTGACGGCCACCTACCTCAACCGCCTCTCCGACCTCCTCTTCATCCTGGCGCGGACGGCCAACAAGGAGGTCGGGGACGTGCTCTGGGTCCCCGGCGGCGAACGCTAGGGGCGCTTGGTTTCGGCCAGTCCGGCGTCCTGGTCCTCGGCGCCCGCCGGGGCCTTGCGGGGCCAGATCGTGTAGCTCGCGGCGATCAGGGCCTGGATGCCGACGATCTTCAGGGCGAGGCCCTGGCACGCCTGGAGCTGGGCGGTGTCGGCAGCGTCGCCGACATACCAGACGCCGGCCTGGAGCAGTCCGTACGCGACCGCGGCGGCGGCCAGGCTGCGCGCCCACAGCTTCCACTCGTGGACGGCGCGGGCCTTGCCGTACTTGGTTCCGGGCGGTTTCGGGCCCCCGGCGAAGCGGTGGGCGGCGTGCCCGTCGAGCCACTTCACGGTGTAGTGCCCGAATCCGGCGGTGTAGCCGATGTAGAGCGCCGCGACGCCGTGCCGCCAGCTCGGTTCGCCGCCGTTCCTCAGGTCGACGAAGGACGCCACCAGCAGGACCAGCTCCAGCAGCGGCTCCAGCAGCAGCAGCGCGGCGCCCAGCCGGGGCATTCCGGCCAGGTAGCGCAGCGCCAGGCCGCCCGCCAGCAGCACCCAGAAGCCGACCTCACAGGCGATGATCAGCCCGACGAGCATGACGGCCCTCCTTCCCTTCCCCGGTTCCCCGTTCCTCCTCCAAGGGTTCCGGCCGCCGCGCCCCGCCGCGTCGTCGCCAGTGACGAAAGCCCACTGCATCCTTCGGTGTAGCGCCGCATCAGCCCGGGTGCCGAGGCCCCGCCGCGCCGGACCGTGTTGGATGGGGGCGTGCTCCCCAAGATCCCCCGCCCGCACCGCGACGACGTCGTGCTCGCCGGCGTCAGCGTGCTCGTCGGCCTGCTGCTGTGGGCGCTGGGCGTGCACAGTTCGCCCAGCCGGAACTTCCTGCCCGACTGGGCGGTGCTGGTCCCGCTGCTGGTGCTCGGCGCCCTGGAGCTGCTGCGCCGCACCACGCCGAGCGTCACCCTGTCCGTCGGCACCGTCGCCGTGGTCATGGACCAGTTCACCATCGGCAACATCGCCAGCGTCATCATCTTCACCGACCTGATGTACGCGGCCGTGGTCTACGGCAGGCCCGCCATGGCCCGCCGGCTCCCGGTCAGCACCGGCCTGGTCACCCTGGCCGTCACCATCGGCTCCCTGGTCTGGCTGCGCACCCCGCAGGCCCTGCTGATCGGCGTGATCACCGGCATCGTGAGCTTCGCCCCGGCCCTGACCGGCGCGACCCTGCGCAACCACCGCGAGGCCGCCGAGGCCGCCCGGCTGCGCGCGGAGCAGACGGCGCTGCTGGCGGAGATGGACCGCAGCCAGGCCGTCGTCGCCGAGCGCGCCCGGATGGCGCGCGAGCTGCACGACATGGTGGCCAACCACCTCTCGGCGATCGCCATCCACTCCACCGCCGCCCTCTCCATCGACTCCCCCGCCACCAGCCGCGAGGCGCTCGGGGTGATCCGGGAGAACAGCGTGCAGGGGCTGGCGGAGATGCGCCGGCTGATCGGGCTGCTGCGGGACGCGGGCGCGGAGCAGGAAGCCGTCGCCGTGCCCTCCCTGGACGGTCTGGACGCCCTGCTGGGGCAGGCCCGTACGAACGGGTCGGCGAGCGGTCTGGACTTCGTCCTGGCGGACGAGCGGCCCGCCGGGGCGGCGCTTCCCGCGCCGGTGGAGCTGGCGGCGTACCGGATCGTGCAGGAGTCGCTGACCAACGCCCTCAAGCACGCCGCCCCCGGCACGGTCCGGGTCCGCGTGGCGCACGGCGCGGGGCTGCTGACCGTGGCGGTGGACTCCCCGTACGGGGACCGGCCGGACCCGCGCGCCCCGGGTTCCGGGGCCGGGCTGATCGGCATGCGGGAGCGTACGGAGCTGCTGGGCGGGACGTTCACGGCGGGCGCGGCGGACAGGGTGTGGCAGGTGCGGGCGGTACTGCCCGCCGAGGAGAGGGCGGTGCAGTCATGACCATCAGGGTGCTCGTGGCCGAGGACCAGCGGGCCGTACGGGCCGGTCTGGTGCTGATCCTGCGCAGTGCGGGCGACGTCGAGGTGGTGGGAGAGGCCGCCGACGGGGAGGAGGCGGTGCGGCTGGCGGACGAGCTGCGGCCGGACCTGGTCCTCATGGACGTGCAGATGCCGAGGCTCGACGGGGTGTCGGCCACCCGGCAGGTGGTGGAGCGGGGGCTGGCGGACGTGCTGGTCCTGACCACCTTCGACCTGGACGAGTACGTCTTCGGCGCGCTGCGGGCGGGGGCGGCGGGCTTCCTGCTGAAGGACGCGGACGCGGCGGAGCTGATCGCGGCGGTGCGGACGGTGGCGCGCGGCGAGGGGCTGATCGCCCCGGCGGTGACCCGGCGGCTGATCGCCGAGTTCGCGGCGCCGAAGGTGGTGCGGGCGCCCGTGCGGCCGGGGGCGGCCGCGGCGGTGGAGTCGCTGACGCGGCGCGAGCGGGAGGTGCTGGGGGCGCTGGGCGAGGGGTTGTCGAACGCGGAGATCGCCGTGCGGCTGGACATGGCGGAGGCCACGGTGAAGACCCACGTCAGCAGGCTGCTGGGGAAGCTGGAGCTGCGCAGCCGGGTCCAAGCGGCCGTGCTGGCGCAGGAGTTGGGGATCTAGACGGCCTCCGGAGCTAAGGTCTGGACCTCTTGACGCTTGGTCCAGACCTTTCTAGTCTCACCGCATCACTGTGGTGAGCGTGCCATGACAAAGAGCGACACGAGGCGTGCTCACGGGCGGCGCAGGTCCCACCCCCATGTACCGGTCGGCCCCACGATCGGTACGGACCTACGGAGGAGCACCCTTGAGCACAGCACCCCCACGACCCAACCGTCTGTTCAGGAGGCTGGCCGCCACCGTGGCGGCCCTCGCCCTGCCCGTCGCCGGCCTCGTCGGCCTGGCCGGCCCGGCGCAGGCGGCCCCCTCCGCGACCGCGACCTACACCAAGGTCTCCGACTGGGGCTCCGGCTTCGAGGGCAAGTGGACGGTGAAGAACACCGGCACCACCACCCTCAGCAGCTGGACCGTGGAGTGGGACTACCCGGCCGGCACCCGGGTGACCTCCGCCTGGGACGCCACCGTCACCAGCTCGGGCAACCACTGGACCGCCAAGAACGTCGGCTGGAACGGCACCCTGGCCCCCGGCGCCACCGTCAGCTTCGGCTTCAACGGCACCGGCGCCGGCGCCCCCTCCGGCTGCAAGGTCAACGGCGGCTCCTGCGACGGCGGCACCAACCCCACCGACAACCCGCCCTCGGCCCCCGGCACCCCCACCGCGACCGGCGTCACCGAGAACGCGCTGACCCTGTCCTGGACGGCGGCCACCGACGACAAGGGCGTCAAGAACTACGACGTCTACCGCAACGGCGGCAAGCTGACCACCGTCACCGGCACCACCTTCAACGACGGCGGCCTGACCAAGGGCACCACGTACACCTACGCGGTCACCGCCCGTGACACCGCCGACCAGACCGGCCCCTCCTCGGGCGAGCTCACGGTCACCACGCCGGGCGGCGGCGGCACCGAGCCCCCGGACCCCGGCGCCAAGGTCAAGCTCGGCTACTTCACCGACTGGGGCGTCTACCAGCGCAACTACCACGTGAAGAACCTGGTCACCTCCGGCAGCGCCGCGAAGATCACCCACATCAACTACGCCTTCGGCAACGTCCAGAACGGCAAGTGCACCATCGGCGACGCCTACGCCGACTACGACAAGGCCTACACCGCCGACCAGAGCGTCGACGGCGTCGCCGACAACTGGGACCAGCCCCTGCGCGGCAACTTCAACCAGCTGCGCAAGCTCAAGGCCAAGTACCCGAACATCAAGGTCCTCTACTCCTTCGGCGGCTGGACCTGGTCCGGCGGCTTCGGCCAGGCCGCCCAGAACCCGGCCGCCTTCGCCGACTCCTGCTACGCCCTGGTCGAGGACCCCCGGTGGGCGGACGTCTTCGACGGCATCGACATCGACTGGGAGTACCCCAACGCCTGCGGCCTGTCCTGCGACACCAGCGGCGCGGCCTCCTTCAAGAACCTGATGTCGGCCCTGCGCACCAAGTTCGGCGGCTCCAACCTGGTCACCGCCGCGATCTCCGCCGACGGCTCCAACGGCGGCAAGCTCGACCTCGCCGACTACGGCGGCGCCGCCCAGTACGTCGACTTCTACAACGTCATGACGTACGACTTCTTCGGCGCCTGGGACGCCAAGGGCCCCACCGCCCCGCACTCCCCGCTGACCTCCTACGCCGGCATCCCGATCGCCGGCTTCAACTCCGAGGCCGCGATCACCAAGCTCAAGGGCAAGGGCATCCCCGGCTCCAAGCTCAACCTCGGCATCGGCTTCTACGGCCGCGGCTGGACCGGAGTCACCCAGGACGCCCCCGGCGGCACCGCCACCGGACCCGCCCCGGGCACCTACGAGCAGGGCATCGAGGACTACAAGATCCTCAAGACCAGCTGCCCGACCACCGGAACCGTCGCCGGCACCGCCTACGCCAAGTGCGGCAGCAACTGGTGGAGCTACGACACCCCCGCCACCATCGCCTCGAAGATGACCTGGCTGAAGAACCAGGGCCTCAAGGGCGCCTTCTTCTGGGAGTTCAGCGGCGACACCGCGAACGGCGAACTGGCGAACGCGATCCACACCGGTCTGCAGTAACCCCCACGCACTGCACTGCCCGGTGTACGACGAAGCCGGGGAGGCGGGACCGTCCCCCGCCTCCCCGGCTTCCTCACGTACGTACCGGCCCGTATCAGGCCACGTTCACCCTCTGCCCGGGCGGCGCCGCCTCCAGCCACGCCAGGAACCCGGTCAGCGCGTCCTCGCTCATCGCCAGCTCCAGGCGCGTCCCCTGGTGGGAACAGCCGAGCACGACGGCGTCGGACAGCAGGGCCAGCTCCTCCTCGCCCTCGGGCGCACGCCGCGCGAGGACCTCGATGGAGGAACGCTCCAGCAGCCGGCGCGGGCGGGGCGAGTACGAGAAGACACGGAACCACTCGATCCGGTCACCGCTGTAGCGGGCGACCCCGTAGACCCAGCCCTTGCCGGAGACGTCGGGCTCCTCGGCCACGCCCCAGCGCATGCTGCAGTCGAAGGTCCCGCCGGACCGCTGGATGAGTCTGCGGCGCAGCCCGAACACGAACAGCCCGATCACCACCAGGGCTACGACCAGGCCGCTCACAAGCAGAGCGAGGAGCATCTTCACCGACCTCCTCGCTCATCGAAAACCGCACAAACAAAAGTACGTACATCGCCTCAGCCGCGACCCGGTCCGGAAAATTCCGGACCCGACCGCGGCTGAGGTATCAAACTGTTCGGTACGGGGCTCAGTGCCCCGCGACCGCGCGCAGCCGGACATCGGCGCGACGTTCGGCGGCCGCGTCGGCCTCCGACTTCGCGCGCTCCAGTGCCCGCTCCGCCCGCTGGACGTCGATCTCGTCCGCGAGCTCGGCGATCTCGGCCAGCAGGGACAGCTTGTTGTCCGCGAACGAGATGAATCCGCCGTGCACCGCGGCGACGACAGTGCCGCCCTCGCTGGTACGGATGGTCACCGGGCCCGATTCCAGCACACCGAGAAGCGGCTGGTGACCGGGCATGACGCCGATGTCGCCGGACGTGGTGCGGGCGACGACCAGGGTGGCCTCGCCGGACCAGACATTGCGGTCCGCCGCGACCAGCTCGACGTGCAGCTCAGCAGCCAAGGTGGCTCCTCGGGTCACCACCCGGCGGGTCAGCCGGGTGTTGGGTCAAATTCTAATGGGCGTGGGGAGAGGGACGGGACACACCCGCCCCCCTCCATGAAACCTGCGAGCCGGATGCGCTCCTCGCGGAGCGCGCCGGATCAGGAGACGCCCAGCTCCTTGGCGTTGGCCTTCAGGTCCTCGATGCCACCGCACAGGAAGAACGCCTGCTCGGGGAAGTGGTCGTAGTCACCGTCGCAGATCGCGTTGAACGCGGTGATCGACTCGTCGAGCGGAACGTCCGAACCGTCCACGCCGGTGAACTGCTTGGCGACGTGGGTGTTCTGCGACAGGAAGCGCTCGACACGACGGGCACGGTGGACAACGAGCTTGTCCTCCTCGCCCAGCTCGTCGATACCGAGGATCGCGATGATGTCCTGGAGGTCCTTGTACTTCTGGAGGATCCCCTTGACGCGCATCGCCGTGGCGTAGTGGTCCGCCGCGATGTACCGCGGGTCGAGGATGCGGGACGTCGAGTCCAGCGGGTCCACGGCCGGGTAGATGCCCTTCTCGGAGATCGGACGGGAGAGAACCGTCGTCGCGTCGAGGTGGGCGAAGGTGGTCGCCGGCGCCGGGTCGGTCAGGTCGTCCGCGGGGACGTAGATCGCCTGCATCGAGGTGATCGAGTGACCACGGGTCGAGGTGATGCGCTCCTGGAGGAGACCCATCTCGTCGGCCAGGTTCGGCTGGTAACCCACCGCGGAGGGCATGCGGCCGAGCAGGGTCGACACCTCGGAACCCGCCTGGGTGTACCGGAAGATGTTGTCGATGAAGAAGAGCACGTCCTGCTTCTGCACATCGCGGAAGTACTCCGCCATGGTCAGACCGGCGAGGGCGACGCGCAGACGCGTGCCCGGCGGCTCGTCCATCTGGCCGAAGACGAGGGCCGTCTTGTCGATGACGCCCGAGTCGGCCATTTCCTCGATGAGGTCGTTGCCCTCACGGGTACGCTCACCGACGCCCGCGAAGACCGACACACCGTCGTGGTTGTTGGCGACGCGGTAGATCATTTCCTGGATCAGAACGGTCTTGCCGACACCGGCACCACCGAACAGACCGATCTTTCCACCCTTGACGTACGGGGTGAGAAGGTCGATGACCTTGACGCCGGTCTCGAACATCTCGGTCTTCGACTCGAGCTCGTCGAAGCGAGGGGCCTTGCGGTGGATCGGCCAGCGCTCGGTGACGTTGGCGTTCTCCTCCGGGTAGTTCAGCACCTCACCCAGGGTGTTGAACACCTTGCCCTTGGTGAAGTCACCGACGGGGACGGTGATGCCCTCGCCCGTGTCGGTCACCGGGGCCTGGCGGACCAGACCGTCGGTGGGCTGCATGGAGATCGTGCGGACCAGGCCGTCACCCAGGTGCTGGGCGACCTCAAGGGTCAGCGTCTTGAGCGCGCCGTCCTCGGCCGGGTCGGAGACCTGGACCTTCAGCGCGTTGTAGATGTCGGGCATCGCGTCGACGGGGAACTCCACGTCGACGACCGGGCCGATGACCCGGGCGACGCGGCCCGTGGCGGCGGCCGTCTCAACAGAGGTCGTCATTACTTGTCACTCCCCGCGGTCGCGTCGGCCATGGCGCTGGCGCCACCGACGATCTCGCTGATTTCCTGGGTGATTTCGGCCTGGCGGGCCGCGTTGGCAAGCCGGGAGAGGCTCTTGATGAGGTCTCCGGCGTTGTCGGTGGCCGACTTCATCGCGCGGCGGCGGGCGGCGTGCTCGGAAGCGGCCGCCTGCAGCAGTGCGTTGTAGATACGGCTCTCGACGTATCGCGGCAGCAGGGCGTCGAGGACGTCCTCCGCCGACGGCTCGAACTCGAACAGCGGAAGGATCTCGCCCTTCGCACCGTCCTCGTCCGCGGCCTGGTCGAGGCTGAGCGGCAGCATCCGGCCGTCGACCGCGTTCTGCGTCATCATCGACACGAATTCCGTGTAGACGACGTGCAGCTCGTCGACGCCGCCCTCGGCCGTCTCCGTCTGGATGGCCTCGATCAGCGGCCCCGCGACGCGCTTGGCGTCGGCGTAGGCCGGGCTGTCGGTGAAGCCGGTCCACGAATCCGCGACCTTGCGCTCGCGGAAGCCGTAGTAGGCCAGACCCTTACGGCCGACGATGTACGTGTCGACCTCCTTGCCCTCGCCGCGCAGCCGCTCGGTGAGCCGCTCCGCCTGCTTGATGGCGTTGGAGGAGTAGCCGCCGGCCAGACCGCGGTCGCTCGTGACGAGCAGAATCGCGGCACGGGTCGGCGTCTCGGCCTCGGTCGTCAGGGCGTGCTTGGTGTTCGAACCGGTCGCCACCGCGGTCACCGCGCGGGTGAGCTCGGTCGCGTACGGCATCGACGCCGCCACCTTGCGCTGGGCCTTGACGATGCGCGAAGCCGCGATCATCTCCATCGCCTTGGTGATCTTCTTGGTCGCCGTGATGGCACGGATGCGACGCTTGTAGACCCGGAGCTGCGCTCCCATGAGTCAGGTCCCTTCCGTCGTCACTTGGAGACGTTGACGGCCGGTGCGTCCTCGCCCAGGAGCTTGCCGTCCGAGGTCTCGAACTGACGCTTGAAGCCGGCGATGGCGTCAGCGATCGACGTCAGGGTGTCGTCCGACATCTTGCCGCCGTCGGCGATGGAGGTGAGGAGGTCCTTGCGCTCGCGGCGCAGGTGCTCCAGCAGCTCCGACTCGAAGCGACGGATGTCGTTGACCGGGACGTCGTCCATCTTGCCGGTGGTGCCAGCCCAGACGGAGACGACCTGCTCCTCGACGGGCATCGGCTGGTACTGGCCCTGCTTCAGCAGCTCGACCAGGCGCTTGCCGCGCTCCAGCGAAGCCTTCGAAGCGGCGTCCAGGTCGGAACCGAAGGCGGCGAACGCCTCCAGCTCACGGTACTGGGCGAGGTCCAGGCGCAGACGGCCGGAAACCTGCTTCATGGCCTTGTGCTGGGCGGAGCCACCGACGCGGGAGACCGAGATGCCGACGTTCAGCGCCGGGCGCTGGCCCGCGTTGAACAGGTCGGACTCCAGGAAGCACTGGCCGTCGGTGATGGAGATGACGTTGGTCGGGATGAACGCCGACACGTCGTTCGCCTTGGTCTCGACGATCGGCAGACCGGTCATCGAACCGGCACCCATGTCGTCGGACAGCTTCGCGCAGCGCTCCAGCAGACGGGAGTGCAGGTAGAAGACGTCGCCCGGGTAGGCCTCGCGGCCCGGCGGACGGCGCAGCAGCAGCGAGACGGCGCGGTAGGCGTCGGCCTGCTTCGACAGGTCGTCGAAGATGATCAGGACGTGCTTGCCGGCGTACATCCAGTGCTGGCCGATGGCGGAACCGGTGTACGGCGCCAGGTACTTGAAGCCGGCCGGGTCGGACGCCGGGGCGGCGACGATCGTCGTGTACTCGAGCGCGCCGGCGTCTTCCAGGGCGCCGCGAACGGACGCGATGGTCGAGCCCTTCTGGCCGATGGCGACGTAGATGCAGCGGACCTGCTTGTTCACGTCGCCCGAGCGCCAGTTGTCGCGCTGGTTGATGATCGTGTCGACGGCCAGCGCGGTCTTGCCGGTCTGGCGGTCGCCGATGATCAGCTGACGCTGACCACGGCCGACGGGCACCATGGCGTCGATGGCCTTGTAGCCGGTCTGCATGGGCTCGTGGACCGACTTGCGGACCATGACGCCGGGGGCCTGCAGCTCGAGGGCGCGACGGCCTTCGGTCGCGATCTCGCCGAGACCGTCGATCGGGTTGCCGAGCGGGTCGACGACGCGGCCGAGGTAGCCCTCGCCGACGCCTACGGAGAGGACCTCACCGGTGCGGTGCACCGGCTGGCCCTCCTCGATACCGCTGAACTCGCCGAGGACGACCGCACCGATCTCGCGCTCCTCGAGGTTGAGGGCGAGACCGAGGGTGCCGTCCTCGAACTTCAGCAGCTCGTTCGCCATGGCGGAGGGCAGGCCCTCCACCTTCGCGATGCCGTCGCCGGCAACGCTGACCGTTCCGACCTCCTCGCGCGAGGCCGCGTCCGGCTGGTACGACTGGACAAAGGTCTCCAGTGCGTCCCGGATCTCCTCCGGCCGGATCGTGAGCTCCGCCATCTGGGTTCCCTGCTCTCCTTGTTGGGCCTGAAGCTTCTTAGGGGTCTGGGGGTGACCCCCAGGAATCTTCTGCAAGTTCTGCACGGCCCAACCGGGCCGCTAGGAATGCTTTGTATCTGTGTGGTGGCGGCTGGTCAGCCGGCCATGCGGCGCGACGCCTCGGCGAGGCGGTCCGCGATGGTGCCGTCGATGACCTCGTCGCCGACCCGCACCGAGATCCCGCCGAGGACCGCGGGGTCCACGTCGAGGTTCAGGTGCATCTGGCGGCCGTACAGCTTGGCCAGCACCGCGCCGAGACGCTGCTTCTGCACGTCGCTGAGCGGGATCGCGCTGGTCACGGTGGCGACCATGCGGTCCCGGCGCTCGGCGGCGAGCTTGGAAAGGGACTCGAGTCCCGCTTCCAGGCTACGTCCACGCGGGTGCGTGACGAGACGGATCACCAGGCGCTCGGTGACGGCGTTCACCTTGCCGCCGAGCAGGCTGCGCAGCAGCTCGCTCTTGGCGGAGCCGGTGGCGGCGCGGTCGGTCAGCGCGGCGCGCAGCTCGGTGCTGGAGGCGACGATCCGGCCGAAGCGGAAGACCTCGTCCTCGACGTTGTCGAGGGCACCGGCCTGCTGGGCCGCCGTGAGGTCGGCGGTGGCCGCCAGCTCCTCCAGCGCGTCCACCAGGTCGCGGGACTGCGACCAGCGGGAGCGCGCCATGCCGGACACCAGGTCGAGGGTGTTCCCGTCGACCTGGCCGGACAGCAGCCGGCCGACCAGCTCGGCCTTGGCCTCGCCGGACTGCGCCGGGTCCGTGATGACCCGACGCAGCGAGACCTCACGGTCGAGCAGCGCGGTGACGGCTGCCAGCTCACCGGCGAGCTTCGCCGCGTCGACGGACGTGTTGTCCGTCAGCGCGTCGAGACGCTCGCGCGCGGAGGCCAGCGCCTCGCGGCTCGCTCCGTTCATCGGGCCGCCTCGGCCTTCTCCTCAAGCTCGCTGAGGAAGCGGTCGATGGTGCGGCTCTGACGAGCGGCGTCCTCGAGGGACTCGCCGACGAGCTTGCCGGCCAGGTCGGTGGCGAGCTTGCCCACGTCCTGACGCAGCGCCTGCGCGGCGGCCTTGCGGTCTGCCGCGATCTGGGCGTGACCGGCAGCGATGATCTCCTCACGCTGCCGCTGGCCCTCTGCGCGCAGTTCTTCCTTGAGCGCAGTGCCCTGCTCCAGCGCGTCCTGGCGCAGGCGCGCGGCCTCGTGCCGGGCCTCGGCGAGCTGGGCCTTGTACTGCTCCAGCACGCTCTGGGCCTCGGTCTGAGCGGCTTCGGCCTTCTCGATACCGCCCTCGATCTGCTCGCGGCGCTCGTCCAGAACCTTGTTGATGTTCGGGAGGAGCTTCTTCGCGAGGAAGCCGAAGACGATGACGAAGGCGATCAGACCGATGACGAGCTCGGGGATCGGCGGGATGAGAGGGTTTTCCATCTCAGCCGCGAGAACCATGAGGTTCACATCAGTGCCTTTCGTCTAGTGGGCTGTTCGTCGAGACCGAGGATCAGGAGCTCGGGTAGACGAACGGCATGACCAGACCGATCAGGGCGAGCGCCTCACAGAAGGCGAAGCCGAGGATCTGGTTGGCGCGGATCAGGCCGGCAGCCTCGGGCTGGCGGGCGAGGGCCTGGGTGCCGTTACCGAAGATGATGCCGACGCCGACGCCGGGGCCGATGGCCGCGAGACCGTAACCAACGGAGCTGAGGGAGCCGGTGACGGCGGCAAGGGTCTGGGACATGCCAGTTCTTCCTTCTCTTTCACGGACCGGTGGGGGTTGGCCACCGGACGAATACGGGGGGCTGAGCGGGGGCGGGCCTGGCTCAGTGGTGCTCGGCGAGCGCGCCCTGGATGAAGCTGCAGGCCAGGAGGACGAAGACGTACGCCTGGACAGCCTGGATGAAGAGCTCGAAGGCGGTCATCACGATCACCATCACGAACGACACACCGGCGTAGGCGATGCCGATGCCGTTCAGCAGGTACCAGCTGGCGATCGTGAAGAGCAGCAGCAGGGTGTGACCGGCGAACATGTTCGCGAAGAGTCGGACCGCGTGGGTGAACGGGCGCACCAGGACGTTCGAGAAGAACTCGATGACCATGATGAGCGGCAGGACGCCGCCGAGGCTCTTGTCGTAGCCGGTGAGGTTCTTCAGGCCGCCGACGAAGCCGTGGCGCTTGAAGGTGACCGACATCCAGATCACGTAGACGATCAGGGCGAGGACGGCCGGGTACGCGATGATCGAGGTCACCGGGAACTGTGCCACCGGGACGATCGACCAGACGTTCAGGATCCAGACGAAGAAGAACAGCGAGACCATGAAGGGGACGTACTTCTCGCCCTCCTTCTTGCCGAGGGTCTCGTAGACGATGCCGCGGCGCACGAAGTCGTAGCCGGCCTCGCCGACCATCTGGAGCTTGCCGGGGACGATCTTCGCCTTGCCGAAGGCGGCCCAGAAGAAGGCCACGATGATGATCGAGCCCAGGAGGGCCAGCAGCATCGGCTTGTTGAAGTAGGCATTGCTGCCCGCTTCGCCCCAGAGCGGCTCGAAGAGGAACGAGTGCAGGCCCGGGCCGGGGAAGCCACATCCGTCGAAGATGTGACAGTCGGTCTCGAAGGCGAGGACCTGCGTCGGGTCAGCACTCACCGCGGGCTCCTTCAGCGTGGCGCATAGGTACGGCAACCTCGTTGTGTCGGCGCGGCGCGAGGCCGCGGTTCGGCACTGGACTGGTGTAACGGGTGTGGGGGCGGCAGTCAGGCATCGAGCCTCGCGATGGAACAGGCGTCAGCTCAGATGCCCGCGCCCGCAGAGCCGCAGTTGGAACCGGACGATAGCAGCATCTCGAACGCACACTTATCCCGGCCCTACCCCTCACGACTTGGACCCCGGGTTTTCGGGCTTTTCACCCTTGGTCGAGTCCGGCTCGACGTAAAGGATCTTCGCCTTCATGTGGGCACGCGTCTGTGCGCCGATCCACACGAGGGTGGTGGCGACGAGCGTGATGGCGAACGCCCGGGGGTTGAACAGTGTCGTGTTCTTGAACACGGCGAGAAAGACGAAGAGCAGCAGGATCTGCGCGGCGTAGAGCATGAGGCCCATGGCCTGGAACAGATGCGGCAGGGATTTCGCAGTGCGCTGCAGGACGACGAATCCGAGACCCATGAACAGGATCACGACCACGGTCGCGACGACTGATCCGACAGCACCCTTGCCTCCGACGACCAGACCGCTGATCACGGCGGCGATTGCGCCGGCGGCAGCAGTGGGTACGGCGGTTTGCAGGAGGGATCGGACGTCATCTGACCGCATGGCGGTTTGCTCCGCGTGGTGGTGGGGGCACGGACTCGTACGGGAACTCGTACGGGGACGAGCGTAAGCCCGGTCCGAGTGAGAGCCTCGGGCCAATGGACCGTCGCACTACGGTCCTTCGGCTCTGTCGCCGGGTTTAGTGAACGGTATCACAAACTATTTGATGAGAGCTTTACCTGTCAGGTGTGCTGACTGTCACACATGAGGGCTAACGCGCCCGTGTGTGCAAGACAAGCCGCCTCATTGTCTGGTAAAGGGCGCCCATGTCGGAAATGCGCCCGGCCCGTCAGCGTGCCGATCCGGCCTTACGCCGGTCGGGGAGGCGCGAACGGGGGCCTACCGCGGTCGCGCCGTTGACGCCCGACACCCCCGCCACGACGGGCCTCGCCGGCTGCGGCTCCACGCCCTCGTCCTCCCGCACGGCCGCCTCCGCGGCCCGCTCGGTGTGCCGGTAGCGCGGCGGGACCAGGCCCTCGGCCCAGCGCGGCGCCCGCGGGGTGAACCGGGGCATCAGGAGCAGTACGAGACCCAGCGCGCTCAGCGCGGCGAGGGACAGCACGATCCACATCGACGCCGAATGCACCGAATAGGCCACCGTGCCGAATGCGATCAGGCCTGACCAGAAATACATGATGAGTACGGCACGGCTGTGGGAATGCCCGAGTTCCAGGAGCCGGTGGTGCAGGTGTCCGCGGTCCGCGGCGAACGGCGACTGGCCGTTCCAGGTGCGCCGCACGATCGCCAGGACCAGGTCCGCCATCGGAATGGCGATGATGGTCAGGGGCAGCAGCAGCGGGATGAAGACCGGCAGCATCGCGTGGGTGGCGTTGCGCTCACCGCCGACGAAAAGCGCCATCGTGTCGGGGTCCACCTGCCCCGTGATCGAGATCGCCGAGGCGGCCAGCACGAGGCCGATCAGCATCGAGCCGGAATCCCCCATGAAGATCCGGGCGGGATGCATGTTGTGCGGCAGGAAGCCCAGGCACATCCCCATCAGGATCGCCGCGAAGAGGGTGGCGGGGGCGGCGGATTCGATGCCGTAGCCGAACCAGATCCGGTAGGCGTAGAGGAAGAACGCGCATGTGGCGATGCAGACCATGCCCGCCGCCAGGCCGTCGAGACCGTCGACGAAGTTCACCGCGTTGATGGTGATCACCACCAGCGCCACGGTGAGCAGGGTGCCTTGCCACTGGGTCAGCGCCACCGTGCCGATACCCGGAACCGGAATCCACAGGATGGTCAGGCCCTGCATGACCATCACGCCCGCGGCGATCATCTGGGCGCCGAGCTTGATGAGCGCGTCGAGTTCGAACTTGTCGTCCAGGACGCCGATCAGCCAGATCAGCGCCGCTCCCGAGAGCAGTGCTCTGGGCTCGTTGGAGCGTTCGAAGACGCCGTTGAGGTTCTGCAGGTGGTCGGCGATCAGCAGCCCCGCGCACATGCCGCCGAACATGGCGATTCCGCCGAGCCGCGGAGTGGGCTCGCGGTGCACGTCACGCGCACGGATCTCCGGCATCGCGCCGGCCGCGATCGCGAACTTCCGCACGGGCCCGGTCAGCAGGTAGGTCACCGCGACCGTGACGCAAAGCGTCAGCAGATATTCACGCACTGGCTGCCCCAGATGTATCGCCGGCCATCTCAGCCCCACACATTAGCCGCGATGTCACCAGGGACGAGGACGCACGGAGGCCCCGTTCCGGTTGCACTACTCCATGCTCGTACCGGTTACGCCCCGTACGGGGGAAATCCACCCGTCAGGGCGGCCACCTCGGCCCGCGTCCGGGCCGCGTCCCCGCCCAGCGCGGCGGCGAACAGCTCGGCGATCCGGGCCATCTCCGGCTCCCCCATCCCCTGCGTGGTCACCGCCGCGGTGCCCAGGCGGATGCCGCGCTGGTCCCCGTACGGCAGCGCGCAGGTGTCCAGGACGATCCCGGCGGCGGCCAGCCGGCCGCGCGCCGTCGGCCCGTCCACGCCGAGCGCCGCCGGGTCGGCGCTGATGAGGTGGGTGTCCGTCCCGCCGGTCGTCACGGCGAACCCGCGCTGCGCCAGGGCGGCGGCCAGGGCGCGGGCGTTGGCCACGACCCGGTGCGCGTACCGGGTGAAGGGCGGGGCGGCCGCCTCGCCGAAGGCCACCGCCTTCGCGGCGATGGAGTGCATCTGGGCGCCGCCCTGGGTGAAGGGGAACACCGCCCGGTCGACCCGCTCCGCGAACTCGCCGCCGCACAGCACCATCCCGCCGCGGGGGCCGCGCAGCACCTTGTGGGTGGTCGCGCAGACCACGTCCGCGTACGGGACGGGACTGGGCGCCGCGCCGCCGGCCACGAGCCCGATCGGATGGGCGGCGTCGGCGATCAGGTAGGCCCCGACCTCGTCGGCGATCTCGCGGAAGGCCGAGTACTCCAGGTGCCGGGGGTAGGAGATGGACCCGCACACGATGGCCTTGGGCCGGTGCGCCCGCGCCAGCCGCTGCACCTCCTCGTAGTCGACGAGCCCGCTCTCGGCGTCGACGCCGTACCCGACGAAGTCGAACCAGCGGCCGGAGAAGTTGGCGGGCGAGCCGTGCGTGAGGTGCCCGCCGTGCGCCAGCCCCATGGCCAGGACGGTGTCCCCGGGCCGCAGCAGCGCCGCGTAGGCGGCCAGCACGGCCGCGGAACCGGAGTGCGGCTGCACATTGGCGTGCTCGACCCCGAAGAGCGCCCTGGCCCGCTCCACGGCCGTCCGCTCGGCGAGGTCCACGTACTCGCAGCCGCCGTGGTACCGGGCGCCGGGGTACCCCTCGGCGTACTTGTTGGAGAGCACGGACCCCAGCGCGGCGAGCACGGCGGGCGAGGTGAAGTTCTCGGCGGCGCTCATCTGCAGCGTCTCCGCCTGCCGGCGCCGCTCCCCGTCCAGCACGTCGGCCATCTGCGGATCCTGCTGGCGCAGGGCGTCCGTGGGCTGGGTCATGACGCTCATGGCGCGACTCCCGCACAGTGGGGGCTACCGGTACCAGCCACTGTAGGCTCCCGCCGCCGCTGCCGCTCCCCGCCCGTTCCCCCGGGGCTCAGCGGCCGGCGTCGACGCCCGTCAGGGCCGTGACGACGGGGTCCAGGGCCTGGTTGATCTCGTCGCCGATCGAGCGGAAGAACGTGATCGGCGCCCCGTACGGGTCGTACACCTCGTCCGCGTCGGCGGACGGCGCCAACAGCCACCCGCGCAGCGCGGCGGCGGCCCGTACCAGGGCCCGCGCCCGCTCCGCCATGCCGTCGTCCAGCGGCGGCAGCGTGGCCGGGTCTATCGCCCGTACGAGCCGGGTGAACTCCTTCAGCGTGAAGGTCCGCAGCCCCGCCGAGTGGCCCATGGAGATGACCTGCGCCCGGTGGTCCCGCGTGGCGGTGAGCACCAGGTCGGCGCGTATGACGTGCTCGTCGAGCAGCTCGCGCCCGGTGAACCCCGACGCGTCCGCGCCGAAGTCCGCCAGCACGGCCGCCGCGTTGGCCTCCATCGGGGCGCCCTCGTGGCCCCAGGTGCCGGCGCTCTCCACGATGAGGTCCTCGGCCGGCAGGCCCAGGACGCCGAGGCGGTGGGCGAGCGCGTGCCGCGTCAGCCGCTCGGTGATGGGCGAGCGGCACACGTTCCCGGTGCTGACGTGGAGTATGCGGAAGGTGTCTCCCTTGGCTATGCCACGCCCCTGAGGGCTCACGGAGCCACCTCGAGGTCGGGTACGACCTCCCGCAGCTGTGCGGCGCTCAGCGCCCCCTCGCGCAGCAGTACGGGAACCTTCCCGGTGACGTCGACGATCGACGACGGCTCGGTGCTCGGCGTGGGGCCGCCGTCCAGGTAGACGGACACGGAGTCGCCCAGCATCTCGCGCGCCGCGTCGCAGTCGGCGGGCGCCGGGTGCCCGGACAGGTTGGCCGAGGAGACGGCCATCGGGCCGACCTCGGTCAGCAGCTCGATCGCGACGGGGTGCAGCGGCATCCGCACGGCGACGGTCCCGCGGGTCTCCCCCAGGTCCCAGGCCAGCGACGGCTGGTGCTTGGCGACCAGCGTGAGCCCGCCCGGCCAGAAGGCGTCGACGAGTTCCCACGCCTGCTCGGAGAAGTCCGTGACGAGGCCGTGGAGGGTGTTCGGGGAGCCGATGAGGACGGGGGTGGGCATGTTCCGGCCGCGCCCCTTGGCGGCGAGCAGGTCGCCGACGGCCTCCGCGCTGAAGGCGTCCGCGCCGATCCCGTACAGGGTGTCGGTGGGCAGCACGACGAGCTCTCCGCGGCGGACGGCGGAGGCCGCTTCGCGCAGACCCGTCTTGCGGTCCGTCGCGTCGTTGCAGTCGTATCGCCGGGCCATCAGCGGATCTCCTCGTGCAGCGTGGGGGTGGCGGGGGCGGCGCCGGCGCGGGTCACGGCATGGCCTTGCGGGCGGTCGCGAAGCGCGGGCGGTTGTTCAGGTCGGGGTGGTCGGCTGCGTCGGCCCAGCCCCGCTCGTCGGCGAAGATCCACGGCACCTGGCCGCCCTGCGTGTCGGCGTGCTCGATCACGACGATGCCGCCGGGCCGCAGCAGCCGGTGCGCGGTGCGCTCGATGCCGCGGATGGTGTCGAGGCCGTCCTCGCCGGAGAACAGCGCCATCTCGGGGTCGTGGTCGCGGGCCTCCGGGGCGACGTACTCCCACTCGGTGAGCGGGATGTACGGCGGGTTGGAGATGACCAGGTCGACCTGTCCGTCCAGCTCGGGCAGCGCGGTGAGCGCGTCGCCCTGGTGGACGGTGACCCGGGAGCCCTCGGCGTTCTTGCGGGTCCAGCGCAGCGCGTCCTCGGACAGCTCCACGGCGTGCACGCGCGAGCGCGGCACCTCCTGGGCCATGGCGAGGGCGATGGCGCCGGACCCGGTGCACAGGTCCACGATCAGCGGCTCGACCACGTCCATGGCCCGGACGGCGTGTATGGCCCAGTCCACGACCGACTCGGTCTCGGGCCGGGGCACGAACACCCCGGGGCCGACCTGGAGCTCCAGGTACCGGAAGAAGGCCCGGCCGGTGATGTGCTGGAGCGGCTCGCGCGCCTCGCGGCGGGCGACGGCCTCCCAGTAGCGGGCGTCGAAGTCCGCGTCCTTGACGTGGTGCAGTTCCCCCCGCTTGACGCCGTGCACGAAGGCCGCGAGCTCCTCCGCGTCGAAACGCGGTGAGGGCACGCCGGCGGCGGCCAGCCGCTGGGTGGCCTGGGCCACCTCGGCAAGCAGCAAGTTCACGCTGGTCCTCCGGGCTGCTGTCATGGGGGTCCCCCCCTGCTCGAGCGAAGCCGAGAGCTTGGGGGAGGGGGGTTGGGGCGAGGGTCAGTGCGCGGCGGCGAGCTTCGCCGCGGAGTCGGTGTCGACGCAGGCCTGGATGACCGAGTCGAGGTCGCCGTCGAGCACCTGGTCCAAGTTGTACGCCTTGAAACCGGTCCGGTGGTCCGAGATCCGGTTCTCCGGGAAGTTGTACGTACGGATCTTCTCCGAGCGGTCCACGCTGCGCACCTGGCTGCGGCGCTGGTCGGAGGCCTCCTGCTCGGCGGCTTCCTGGGCGGCGGCCAGCAGGCGCGAGCGCAGGATGCGCATGGCCTGCTCCTTGTTCTGGAGCTGGCTCTTCTCGTTCTGGCAGGAGGCGACCACGCCGGTCGGGATGTGCGTGATGCGCACGGCCGAGTCGGTGGTGTTGACGGACTGGCCGCCGGGGCCGGAGGAGCGGTACACGTCGATGCGGAGGTCGTTCATGTTGATCTCGACCTCGACCTCCTCGGCCTCCGGGGTGACGAGCACGCCGGCGGCGGAGGTGTGGATGCGGCCCTGGGACTCGGTGGCCGGCACGCGCTGGACGCGGTGCACGCCGCCCTCGTACTTCATCCGGGCCCACACGCCCTGGCCGGGCTCGGTGGCCCCGTTGCCGCCCTTGGTGCGGACGGAGACCTGGACGTCCTTGTAGCCGCCGAGCTCGGACTCGGTGGAGTCGATGATCTCGGTCTTCCAGCCCGCGCGCTCGGCGTAGCGCAGGTACATGCGCAGCAGGTCGCCCGCGAACAGGGCGGACTCGTCGCCGCCGGCGCCGGCCTTGATCTCCAGGAGGACGTCCTTGTCGTCGCTGGGGTCGCGCGGGACGAGCAGCAGGCGGAGCTTCTCGGTGAGCTCTTCGCGCTGGGCGCTCAGTTCCTTGACCTCGGCGGCGAAGTCGGGGTCGTCGGCCGCCAGCTCCTTGGCCGTCTCGATGTCCTCGGCCGACTGCTTCCAGGCTCGGAAAGTCGCGACGATCGGCGTCAGCTCCGCGTAGCGCTTGTTCAGCTTGCGGGCGTTCGCCTGATCGGAGTGGACCGAAGGGTCGGCGAGCTTCTTCTCGAGGTCGGCGTGCTCGCCGACCAGGTCCTCGACCGCTTCGAACATCGGATGCTCCTGGGGTGAAAAAAGTCAAAAAGGGGCTGGGCTGTCGATACGACGACAAAGGCGCCGGTCCGGCCGCCCCCGCGTGGTCAGGGGGCGGCCGGTGACCGGCGCCTGGGTCGCGCTACTTCTTGGCCGCACCCTTGCCGAAGCGGGCCTCGAAGCGGGCCACGCGGCCACCGGTGTCGAGGATCTTCTGCTTGCCCGTGTAGAACGGGTGGCACTCGGAGCAGACCTCGGCACGGATGGTGCCCTCGGTCAGGGTGCTGCGGGTGGTGAACGACGCGCCACAGGTGCAGCTGACCTGGGTCTCGACGTACTCGGGGTGAACATCGCGCTTCAAGGTGTCTCCTAGATTCGGGAGGGCGCCGGGTCGCAGGAGCCGAATTGCGCACTGCGTGAACCGGGGCCGACAGACCAGTCTGCCAGGACCGGGCCGCCTGTCAAAATTCCGGGAACGATGCCTTCAACAGGAGGGGCCCGGCATCTATTCCTGCCGGGTCCCGGCAGGGAAGGACCGGGCCGGGCTAGCGGACGATCGAGCCCGCGGTGCTCTTGTCCCCGTTGGAGTGCTCGGTGGCCGCGGCGGGGATGGGCTGGTCGGCCAGCAGGGCGTCCCAGACCATCTTGGAGTCCTTGGGCAGGATCGCCACCCGGTCCCTGTCGAGCGGGTCCGGGCCCACCGGCAGGGTGATCATGTGCATGTTCTCGGCGCTGATGCCCTGGAGGCCCTGGGCGAAGCTCGCGAGGGACTTCACGTCGCCGAGCGCCTTGTCGGTGGTGATCGCCTTGGTGGCGGAGTCGGCGAGGCCGTAGAGCTTCTTCGGGCTGTCGAACACGCCCACGCCCTTGACCTGCTTGATCAGCGCCTTGATGAAGGCCTGCTGGAGCTGTATTCGGCCCAGGTCGCCGCCGTCGCCGACGCTCTTGCGGGTGCGGACGAGGCCGAGGGACTGCTCGCCGTTGAGCTTGTGGGCGCCGGCCGGCAGGTCGAGGTGGCTGCCGTCGTCCTTGATCGGCTTGGTGGTCGTGAGCTCGACCCCGCCGAGGTTGTCGATGATCTTCTTGAAGCCGGTGAAGTCGACCTCGATGTAGTGGTCCATGCGGATCCCCGACATCGCCTCGACGGTCTTGACGGCGCAGGCCGCCCCGCCGATGGTGAAGGCCTCGTTGAACTGCGCGCGCTGCCTGGGGGCGCTGGTCTTGCCCTTGCCGGTGGGGCAGGCGGGCCGCGGGAGCATCGTGTCGCGCGGTATCGAGACGACGCTGGCCTGCTTGTGGCCCTCGTAGAGGTGGATGATCATCGCGGTGTCGGAGCGGGCCGAGCCGCCGTCGTCCGCGCCGTACTCGCTGTTCGCCCCGTCGCGGGAGTCGGAGCCGAGCACCAGGATGTCCATCGAGCCGTTGTCGACGTTCGGCGGGCGGTCCTTGCCGAGGGCCTGGTCGATGTCGACGCTGTGCAGGTTGCCGTTGAGCTTGAAGTAGAACCAGCCGAGGCTTCCCCCGCCCAGCAGGACCACCCCCGCAGCGGTCCAGGCGGCGACCCTGAGGCCCCTGCGGCGGCGCGGCTGCGCCCGGCGCCCGCGCCTGCGTGCCGCCCTGCGACCGCCCCTGCTGTCCTCGCTCATGCTCTCCTCGGTCCTGGCTCCGTTGCCGACTGCTCTCTCACACAGACGGACTAGCGCATTCCAGGGTTCCACGGAGCGCGGACCGCTCCGCACGCCCCCTCCCCTAAGGACAATCCGTGACCGGAGAGTCACCGAAGGTCCTGCATCCAGGCTCAAAGGGTCGCGTACGGGGCCCCGCGGGCGCAGGCGTGCGGCGAAGCTCGCACAAAAGGAACCGCCCCCGCCGCGGTTGCGGCGGGGGCGGTTCCGTGTTCGGGCGACCCGGTCAGTCGTCGTTCTTGCCGGCCGGGGTCGTCTTGGCGATCTGCATCAGGAACTCGGCGTTCGACTTCGTCTGCTTCATCTTGTCGAGCAGCAGCTCGATCGCCTGCTGCGAGTCGAGCGCGTGCAGCACCCGGCGCAGCTTCCAGACGATGGCGAGCTCCTCGCTGTTGAGGAGGATCTCCTCCTTGCGCGTACCCGACGGGTCGACGTCGACGGCCGGGAAGATGCGCTTGTCGGCGAGCTTGCGGTCGAGCTTGAGCTCCATGTTGCCGGTGCCCTTGAACTCCTCGAAGATCACCTCGTCCATGCGCGAGCCGGTGTCGACGAGCGCGGTGGCCAGGATGGTCAGCGAGCCGCCGTCCTCGATGTTGCGCGCGGCACCGAAGAAGCGCTTCGGCGGGTACAGCGCGGTCGAGTCGACACCACCGGACAGGATGCGGCCGGAGGCGGGCGCCGCGAGGTTGTACGCGCGGCCCAGACGGGTGATGGAGTCCAGCAGGACGACCACGTCGTGACCCAGCTCGACGAGGCGCTTGGCGCGCTCGATGGCCAGCTCGGCGACGGTGGTGTGGTCCTCGGCCGGGCGGTCGAAGGTCGAGGAGATGACCTCGCC
This sequence comes from Streptomyces sp. NPDC004126, assembly GCF_050275515.1. Classification (NCBI taxonomy): domain Bacteria; kingdom Bacillati; phylum Actinomycetota; class Actinomycetes; order Kitasatosporales; family Streptomycetaceae; genus Streptomyces; species Streptomyces sp. NPDC004126. Next base: position 127,468 of record NZ_JBNNPF010000017.1, read on the forward strand.
CTTGACCGACCGCTGCATGTCGGTGACCTCTTCCGGACGCTCGTCGACCAGGACGACCATCAGGTGGCACTCGGGGTTGTTGGTGGTGATCGCGTTGGCGATCGCCTGCATGATCATGGTCTTGCCGGTCTTCGGCGGGGCCACGATCAGACCGCGCTGTCCCTTGCCGATCGGCGACACGAGGTCGATGATGCGGGTCGTCAGCACGCCCGGGTCGGTCTCCAGACGGAGCCGGTCCTGCGGGTAGAGCGGGGTCAGCTTCTGGAACTCCGGCCGTCCGCGGCCGGATTCGGGCGCCATGCCGTTGACGGAGTCCAGGCGCACGAGGGCGTTGAACTTCTCGCGGCGCTCGCCGTCCTTGGGCTGGCGGACCGCACCGGTGGTGTGGTCGCCCTTGCGCAGGCCGGCCTTGCGGACCTGGGCGAGGGAGACGTACACGTCGTTGGGGCCGGGCAGGTAGCCCGAGGTCCGGATGAACGCGTAGTTGTCGAGGATGTCGAGGATGCCCGCGACGGGGATCAGCACGTCGTCGTCGGCGACCTGCGGCTCGTTCGGCGCGAACTCGTCACGGCCGCGACGGCCTCGGCGGTCGCGGTAGCGTCCGCGACGGCCGCGACGGCCGTCCTCGTCGAAGTCGTCCTGCGGGCCGTTGTCCTGACGGTCCTGACGGCCCTGGCCGCGGCCGCCCTGCTGCTGGCGGTCGCCGCGGTCCTGACGGTCCTGGCGGCCGCCGCCCTGCTGCTGGCCCTGCTGGGCGCCCTGCTGCTGGCCCTGCTGCTCGTCGGCCTTGGCGCCGCGCTCGCGGCGGCCCTGCTGACGCTCGCCGCGCTCACCGCGCTCACCACGGTCGCCGCGGTCACGGCGGTCGCGGCGGGTGCGGCCCTCGCCGGCCTCCTGCGCCTGGCCCTGGGGCTGGGCGGAGACGGCGGTGGCGGCCTCGGCCTTGGCCTCGGGCTGCGCGGCCGGGGCCTCGGTCTTCTGCTCGACCTGCACGGCGGCGGGGGCCGAGGACTCGGGGCTGCCGGAGGGAGCGGTGGCCCGGCGGCGGCGGCGCTCGCCGATCGGGGCGTCGTCGCTGGCCGGCTGGCCCGGGATCTCGATCTGGGCCTGGGCGGCGGGCTTCTCGGCGGGGGCCGCGGCGGCGGCCTCGCCCGTACGGGCCTTGCTGGTGGCGCGGCGCTTCGGCTTGGCCTCGGCGGCGTCGGCGGCGGGGGCCGCGGCGGCGGCCTTGGGGGCGCTGCCGCCCTGCGCCTCCTTGATGACCTCGATCAGCTGGCTCTTGCGCATCCGCGCGGTGCCCCTGATACCGAGGCCCGACGCGACCTGCTGCAGCTCGGCCAGGACCATGCCCTCAAGGCCGGTGCCGGAGCGGCGGCGCTTCGGGGCCGCGCCCGCGGCGGGGGCACTGGTGTCGACGTTGGTGTCGGCAGCGCCCATCAGATCGGTGGTGTCGCTCACGAAGGGTCCTTCCCTGGAGCGGACGTCGGCCTGTCTGGCTCGGCGACCGGTTGTGCTGTCCGACAACGGTCCGGGTGTGTGGACCGTGCCGGGGCGGTGGTCCGCCGGTAAGAGTTACGGCGGAGAGAAACGTGCATGGTGGTTCCGGCGAGAAGCCCCCGAGCTGGAAAGCGTGGGAATGTCACGCCGATTCCGGAGCGTGCTCGAAACTGCTGGCAGCGATCAAAGCAGTCGGGGAGGCTCCCGGAAGAAATGTGGTCCCGGATGGGGACACTGAGCACCGAGCCATGGCGGCTTCGGATGCGCACTTGAGGTTAACACTACCGGATCCAACAGACATTCCCCCTCTCAATCACCGGCAATCGCCCGTCGTGGGCGGGCGGCCTGCCCGGCCGTCCGCCCACGCGGGCCGTGTCGTCACGACACGGGCTGACCGCCCTGGGCGCCCAGCGGCAGGACGCTCGCGCCCGCGGCGTCGAGCGCGAGCCGGTTGGCGGCCCACCCCTCGCCCGCGAGCCGCGCGACCTTGTCGGCCGCGCCGTTGTCGACCAGCGCGAGGACCGTGGGGCCCGCGCCGGAGATGACCGCGGGGATGCCGTCCGCCCGCAGCCGGTTGACGAGTGCCACGCTCTCCGGCATCGCCGGGGCCCGGTACTCCTGGTGCAGCCGGTCCTCGGTGGCCGGCAGCAGGAACTCGGGGCGCCTGGTCATGGCCTCCACGAGCAGGCCCGCGCGGCCCGCGTTGACGGCCGCGTCCACGTGCGGGACGGTGCGCGGCAGCAGGCCGCGGGCGGTCTCGGTCAGGACCGGCTTCGACGGGACGAAGACCACCGGAACGATGGAATCCGCGGGGTCCATCCGGAGCGCCTTGGCGCTGCCCCCCTCCATCCACGCCAGGGTGAAACCGCCGAGCAGACAGGCGGCGACGTTGTCGGGGTGGCCCTCGATCTCGGTGGCGAGCTCCAGCAGCGCCGCGTCGTCGAGCTTGGCCTCCCCGCCTATGGTCACGGCGCGGGCGGCGACGATGCCGGCGCAGATCGCGGCGGAGGAGGAGCCGAGGCCCCGGCCGTGCGGGATGCGGTTGGCGCAGACGACCTCCAGCCCGCGCGGCTGCCCGCCCAGCAGGTCGAAGGCGGTGCGCATGGAGCGTACGAGGAGGTGGCTCTCGTCCCGCGGGAGGGTGTCGGCGCCCTCACCCGCGATGTCGATGTCCAGGCCGGAATCGGCTACCCGGACGACGACGTCGTCGTAGAGCCCCAGGGCCAGGCCGAGGGCGTCGAAGCCGGGGCCGAGGTTGGCGCTGCTGGCGGGGACGCGCACCCGTACGGCGGCGGCGCGGAACGCTGGACCTGCCATCGGTCGATGACACTCCTTGTGACTGTGCGGGATCCGGCTGCTGCGCGGGATCTTCGCTGCGAATGTACTGGAGAACGTACGACACCCGAAGGCCCTTGGGGCAGCACCGCGGTCATATGCGCGGTGGCGGATGTAAGTACAGCGTATCGAAGGAAGGTTCTCCCGCGACATAGGGCGCACAGGAGGCGCACGATGCGTGTCGGTGTCTTCCGCCGGATCCGGAGGGATCGCCGTTGGCCTTTTGGTGCCGTACCGCCCGGGTTGCCGGATTCCGGGGACTTCCGGAATCCGGCAACGGGGCTCGGGGCCCCCTCAGGGGCCGGGAAACGGGGTCAGACCAGGCCGAGACGGACGGCCGCGGCCTCGGCGTCGACCGGGACGGTGACCGGCTGCGGAGCGCCGGCGACGGCCCAGTCGGGGTCCTTGAGGCCGTTGCCCGTGACGGTGCACACGATCTTCTGGCCGGGGTCGACCAGGCCGGCCTCGGCGGCCTTCAGCAGACCGGCGACCGACGCGGCCGAGGCGGGCTCGACGAAGACGCCCTCCTGCGCGGCCAACAGGCGGTAGGCGGCCAGGATCTGGCGGTCCGTCACCTCGTCGATGAAGCCGCCCGACTCCTCGCGCGCGGCGAGCGCGTAGTCCCAGGAGGCCGGGTTGCCGATGCGGATCGCGGTGGCGATGGTGTGCGGCTCCTTGACGACCTCGCCGCGCACGATCGGTGCGGAGCCGGAGGCCTGGAAGCCCCAGACCCGGGGCGTGCGGGAGGCCAGACCGTCGGCCTTGTACTCCTTGAAGCCCTTCCAGTACGCCGTGATGTTGCCGGCGTTGCCGACGGGCAGCACGTGGATGTCGGGGGCGTCGCCGAGCGCGTCGACGATCTCGAACGCGGCCGTCTTCTGGCCCTCGATGCGCACCGGGTTGACGGAATTGACCAGCGCCACCGGGTAGTTGTCGGACAGCGCGCGGGCCAGGTCCAGGCAGTCGTCGAAGTTGCCGTCAACCTGCAGGATCTTGGCGCCGTGCACCAGGGCCTGGCCCATCTTGCCGAGCGCGATCTTGCCGCGGGGCACGAGGACCGCGGACACCATGCCGGCGCGTACCGCGTAGGCGGCGGCGGAGGCCGAGGTGTTGCCCGTGGAGGCGCAGATGACGGCCTTGGCGCCGTCCTCCTTGGCCTTGGTGATGGCCATGGTCATGCCGCGGTCCTTGAAGGACCCGGTGGGGTTCGCGCCCTCGACCTTGAGGTGCACCTCACAGCCCGTGCGCTCGGAGAGCACCTGGGCGGGGACGAGGGGAGTGCCGCCCTCGCGGAGCGTGACCACGGGAGTCGTGTCCGTCACCGGCAGCCGGTCGCGGTACTCCTCGATGATGCCGCGCCACTGGTGGGTGCGATTGCTGCTCATGGGTCCTTACTCCCCTTCAACACGCATGATGCTGGCGACACCGCGCACGGTGTCCAGCTTCCGCAGCGCCTCGACGGTCCCGGAGAGGGCGGCGTCGGGTGCGCGGTGGGTGACGACGACGAGGGAGGCCTCGCCGTCCTTGCCCTGCTGGCGGACGGTGTCGATGGAGACACCGTGCTCCGCGAAGGTGGTCGCCACCTGGGCGAGGACGCCCGGCTTGTCCGCCACATCGAGGCTGATGTGGTAGCGGGTGACGACGTCCCCCATGGGGCTGACCGGCAGCTGGGTGTACGCCGACTCGCCGGGCCCCGTTGCCTCGGCGAGCTTGTTGCGGCAGACGGCGACGAGGTCGCCGAGGACCGCGGACGCGGTCGGCGAGCCGCCCGCGCCGGGCCCGTAGAACATCAGCCGTCCGGCGGCCTCGGCCTCGACGAAGACGGCGTTGTACGCCTCGCGGACGGAGGCCAGCGGGTGGCTGAGCGGGATCATCGCCGGGTGGACGCGGGCGGTGACGGACTCGCCGTCCGCGGCGCGCTCCAGGATGGCGAGGAGCTTGATGGTGCAGCCCATGCGCTTGGCGGAGGCGAAGTCCGCGGCGCTGACCTCGGTCATGCCCTCGCGGTACACGTCGTCGAGGCGGACCCGGGTGTGGAAGGCGATGCCGGCCAGGATCGCGGCCTTGGCGGCGGCGTCGTAGCCCTCGACGTCGGCGGTGGGGTCGGCCTCGGCGTACCCGAGGGCGGTGGCCTCGTCGAGCGCCTCCTGGTAGCCGGCGCCGGTCGAGTCCATCTTGTCGAGGATGAAGTTCGTCGTGCCGTTGACGATGCCCATCACCCGGTTGATCTTGTCGCCGGCGAGGGACTCGCGCATCGGGCGGACCAGCGGGATGGCGCCCGCGACGGCGGCCTCGTAGTAGAGGTCCAGCCCGGCCTGCTCGGCGGCGGCGTGCAGGGACGCGCCGTCCTGGGCGAGCAGCGCCTTGTTCGCGGAGACGACGGAGATGCCGTGCTCGAAGGCGGTGGTGATCAGGGTGCGGGCGGGCTCGATGCCGCCGATGACCTCGATGGCCACGTCGATGTCACCGCGTTTGAGGAGGGCGGTCGCATCGGTGGTGACGAGGGCGGGGTCGATGCCCTCGCGCACCTTGGAGGGACGGCGCACAGCCACGCCGGCGAGTTCGACGGGCGCGCCGATCCTGGCTGTCAGATCGTCGGCGTGCGTCGTCATGATGCGCGCCACCTCTGAGCCGACCACTCCACAGCCCAGCAGCGCCACCTTCAGCGGACGCGTACGCATCATTGACCTACGCCTTTCGATCTTTCTTCGCTCCCGGCGCGCGGTTTTGCGCGCCAGGTAGGAACCAGTCTCACTCAATGGACAGGAGTTTCCATCTCCGGTCCATTGAGTGAGACGTGTACGGGATGTACCTGGACGTCTATTTTGGGGGTCCGGACCCTTCCCCCCGAAATATGGGGGTCATCCGAGGTCGAGGGACAGGAGATCTTCTTCCGTCTCGCGGCGGACGATCACCCGCGCCGCGCCGTCGCGCACGGCGACGACGGGCGGGCGGAGCGCGTGGTTGTAGTTGCTGGCCATGGAGCGGCAGTACGCCCCGGTGGCGGGCACGGCGAGCAGGTCGCCGGGGGCCAGGTCGGCCGGCAGGAAGGCGTCCTTCACGACGATGTCACCGCTCTCGCAGTGCTTTCCGACGACGCGGACGAGCATCGGCTCGGCGTCGGAGACGCGGGATACGAGGGTGACCGCGTATTCGGCGTCGTACAGGGCCGTACGGATGTTGTCGGACATGCCGCCGTCGACGGAGACGTACGTGCGCAGCCCCTCCAGCGGCTTGATGGTGCCGACCTCGTAAAGGGTGAAGGCGGTCGGCCCGACGATGGCGCGGCCGGGCTCGACGGAAATGCGCGGGGCCTTGAGCCCGGCGCTCTCGCACTCCCGCGCGACGATCTCGGTGAGGGCCTTGGCGATCTCGTGCGGCTCGCGCGGGTCGTCGGCGGAGGTGTAGGCGATGCCGAGGCCGCCGCCGAGGTCGATCTCGGGCAGCTCGACGCCGTGCTCGTCGCGTACGGCGGCGAGCAGCCGCACGACCCGCTTCGCGGAGACCTCGAAGCCGGCCATGTCGAAGATCTGCGAGCCGATGTGGGAGTGGACGCCGAGCAGCTCCAGGGAGTCGTGCCCGAGCGCCCGGCGGACGGCCTCGGCGGCGGACCCGTCGGCGACGGCGATCCCGAACTTCTGGTCCTCGTGGGCGGTGGCGATGAACTCGTGGGTGTGCGCTTCCACGCCCACGGTCACCCGGATCTGCACGGGCTGCCGCACCCCCAGCTCGGCCGCGATGTGCGCGACCCGCGCGATCTCCTGGAAGGAGTCGAGCACGATCCGCCCGACGCCGGCACCGATGGCCCGCCGGATCTCGCTCTCGGACTTGTTGTTCCCGTGGAAGGCGATCCGCTCGGCGGGCATCTCGGCGGCGAGGGCGGTGGCCAGCTCCCCGCCGGAGCAGACGTCGAGGTTCAGCCCTTCCTCCTTGAGCCACTTCACGACGGCCTTCGACAGGAACGCCTTCCCGGCGTAGAACACGTCGGCGTCCTTGCCGAAGGCGTGCGCCCAGGCACGGCAGCGGGCCCGGAAGTCCTCCTCGTCGAGGAAGTAGGCGGGGGTCCCGAACTCCTCGGCGAGCCGGGTCACTTCGATCCCGCCGACGCTGACGACGCCGTCCTCGCCCCGGGTGACGGTACGGGACCACACCTTCTCGTCGAGCGCGTTCAGGTCGGCCGGCGGCGGGGCGTAGTGGCCCTCGGGCAGGACGTCGGCGTGGCGGGGCCCGGCGGGGTGCGCGGAACGGCTCATCGGAATCTCTCTTCGCGGTTCACAGGAAGTCTGGGGCGTCGATGCCGAGCAGGGCGAGGCCGCCGGCCAGCACCGTCCCGGCGGCTTCGGCGAGTGCCAGCCGGGCGCGGTGGGCGGCCGAGGGTTTCTCGTCCCCCTTGGGCAGGACCTGGTGCTGGAAGTCGAGGAGCGCGTCGGCGACGGCGACGAGGTGCCGGGTGAGCCGCTCGGGGGCCTGGTGGTGCGCGGCGGCCTCCAGCACGAGCGGGTACTCGCCGAGCAGCCGCAGCAGCTCGCGGCCGCCGGTGTCGTCCCCGGGCTCACCGCGGAACCCGAGATCGGCGGCGTTGGTCCCCAGCGCCCGGACCCGGGCATGGGCGTACCGCACGCGGAAGAACTCACTGGACTCGTCCTGGACGAGCAGGCCGGGGGTGAAGGAAGGGGTCTCGCGGGCCGGTACGCAGAGCATGGCCCAGGCGGCGGCGTCCGCCCCGTACGCGGCGACGACGTCCCCGTCGCGGCGGGCGACGGGCGCGACGCGCGGCACGGGCCCGTCCGGGACGCCCTGGCTCTCCTGGATCCGCCGCACGGCGGCCCGTACGGCACTCCCCCGCGGCTCCGCACCGGACGCGTGCCCGTACCGGAGGCCGCTCCCCCGCACCTCCCGCACGAGGGCGGCGGCGGAAACGGGGGCGAGGCTGAAGTTCAGGAAACCCGGGCCGGTGATCTCCACACCCTCGATCCCCGGCTCGTCGGCGAGGAGCCGGCCCGCGAGCACCCGGGCGACCTCACGGGGCTCCAGCCGGGCGCCCTTCGCAACCTGGAGCGCGACGGGGCTGGCGTACTCCCCCACTCCGCCGGGCCGGGTCCGCTCGACGACCACCCGCTCGGGCACGCCGACGGCGAGCTCACCGCCCTCGACGGCACGGCGTACGGCTTGTACGACGGCACGAGAGAGGTCGGCGGGGATCACGGAACCCAGCCTAGGCGAGAAGCCCCTGGGCCATGCATCGGGTTTCGGCATGTGAACAGGAGGCCGCGCTCAGGCCCCCCGGCCGGCCCTCCCGGCCCTCCCCGCGGGGGCACCCTTCCGCTCGACGAGCCGCCGTACGACCCGTACCAGCTCGGCGGGCTCGAAGGGCTTGGCGACGAACGCGTCCACCCCGGCGGCGATCCCGGCCTCGACCTCGTGCTGCGTACAGGCGCTGACGATGGCGACGGGCACGTGCCGCGTCCGCGGATCGGCCCGCAGCTGCGCGGCGGCCCCGAACCCGTCCAGCCGGGGCATGACCACATCAAGGGTGATCGCGTCGGGACACACCCGGTGCACCACGTCCAGACACTCGGCACCATCGCTCGCGGTCACGACCTCGAAGCCCTCCAGCTCGAGATTGACCTTGATCAGCTGCCGGATGACCTTGTTGTCGTCGACAACAAGCACCCGGCCTGAGGCGCCTGGCACAACTTGAGAGTAGGTCGCCCTAAGCCCCCGCGTCCGGGTTTTTGCCACTTCCACCCCCTCCGGGCGACCGACCTCCCCCTCCCGCCCAAATCCGTTCCTGATCACCCTGCGGAAGCTGGTAGTGTTCAACCCGTCGCCGCAACGCGAACGACACGCCCCCGTAGCTCAGGGGATAGAGCAACGGCCTCCGGAGCCGTGTGCGCAGGTTCGAATCCTGCCGGGGGCACTTCGCAGGAAGTGCCCAAAGACCCCGCCATCAGCGGCAACGCTGAAGCCGGGGTCTTCGCGTATGTGCCGCCAACTGCCGCCGCGTGTACGCGTACGCCGGGCATGCCGAACGGTACCCCTGCTCCAAGACGCCGGATCGGCACGGGCGGCAGGCCCGACGACGGGCCGGCTTCAATCGGTCTCCCGTACGTAGCAGCCCGAGTATTCGCTGCCTGAGAACTTCGGCAGGTCGTTTCGGAAGAAGTAGATGCCCCCTTCGCTTGCCCCGTTGCGGATTTCATCCACGGCGTTCTTCGAGACCAGGATGCAGAACTTCTTGGTCAGCGGACTGCGGCTGCCCGCCCGGCTCAGCTGAAGGGATCCCTCGTATCGACCCGGCTGGAAGCTCCAGCCGTCCGCCTGGAACAGGAAGATCGGCTGCTGCGGCTTGTCCTGGCTGACCAGGAACGGTGCGGGATCCCCGGACCACCGGTACGACAGCCAGTCTTCGGCCGGGTCGAAATCCCACTCGCCGACCTCCCTCCAGTAGAAGACCGGCGCCTTCCTGGACGCGATCGTTGCGGCCGGGACGAACTCGAGGCGCGCACCGCTCACGAGCTCGACGTTCTGGGTCCTGACCCTGGTGGAGACGGTGGGCTGGACGTAGAAGCGGGTGTCCGTGCCCATCATCCCGATGCGCATGAGATGAGGCAGCGCCAGATCGGTCTCCGGCGTCTTCTGGAGTTCGGTGAAGTTGTAGAGCGAAAAGGCCAGGGCGACGACGCCGGCCATGGTGGCGGCCCACTTGTGCACGGCGTCGAAACGGCTCCTCCGGGCCTCCGCCGTTCCCTCATCACTGTCGACCATGCTCTTACCCTGGCCCCGGACCGGAGCCTTCAGCCCGCTGCGTTGCTCCATCCGGCGAACCCGCGGCCATCCACGAGGGCCGCCCGTGCGAAGGCATTTGCTTCCGCACGACAAGTGACCCGTCAGATGCGGGACTTGTCCAAGGACGGGATGTCCTGCTCCGGGGCGGGGGTCAGCGCCAGGGTCAGGGCCGTTGCCGCGAGGGAGATGAGGCCGCCTGCCGAGAGGGACCAGCGGGGGCCCCAGTGGTCGGAGAGCCAGCCTGTGAGGAGGGCGCCGAGGGGGGTGGTGCCCATGAAGATCAGGGTGAAGAGGGCGATCACGCGGCCGCGGTAGGCGGGGTCCGAGCCGAGTTGGATGCGGTGGTTGGCGGCCTGGGCGAAGTACATCATCGCGAAGCCCGTGAGGGACAGGAGGAGGCAGGCCGTCGGGAGGGTGGGGGCCAGGCCCGTGAGGGCTTCCGCGGCGCCGAAGGCCAGGGCCGAGCCGGTGACCACGGCCTCCGTCGGGCGGGTGCGGCGGGCCGTCGTCGCGAAGGCGGCCAGCAGGGAGCCCGCCGCGAGGGAGCTGCTCAGCAGTCCGAAGGCGGCCGAGCCGGTGCGGAACTCGGTCTTGGCCAGGAGGGGGAGGGTCAGCTGGAAGTTGAAGCCGGCCAGGCCCAGGACACCGGTCAGGGCGAGGGGGAGGACCAGGTCCGGGCGCCGGGAGACGTAGCGGAGGCCGTCCGTGATCCGGGGGCTGGACGTGGGGGCGGGCGGGCCGTGGAGTTCCGCGGGGCGCATCAGGACGAGGCCGGCCACGGCGGCCAGGTAGCTGCACGCGTTGAGCAGGATGACCGGGCCGACGCCGAGGCGGGCGATGAGCAGGCCGGCGGCGGCCGGGCCGGCCACCCGGGCGGCGTTGAAGTACGCGCCGCTCAGGGCCGAGGCGTTGGGGAGCAGTTCGTTGCCGACCATCTCGCCGACGAAGGCGATGCGGGTGGGTGCCTCGACGGAGTTGACCGTGCCGAGGAGGAGGGCGAAGAGCCAGATGTGCCACAGGCGGACGTCGCCCCAGACGACCCACAGGCCCAGGGCGAGGGCGAGGGTGCCGGATGTGAGGTTCGCCAGGACCAGGATGCGGCGTTTGCTGTGGCGGTCGGCGAGCCGGCCGCCGTAGAGGGTGAGGAGGAGGACGGGCGTGAACTGGAGGGCGGTGACGACGCCCAGTGCCGTGCCCGAGTCGCCCGACAGCTCCAGCACCAGCCAGTCCTGCGCGATCACCATCATCCAGGTGCACGTCACCGAGAGGAGCTGGCCGAGGAAGAAGAGGCGGAAGTTGCGTACGGAGAGGGAGTCGAAGGCGCGTTTCAGGGTGAGCACGGGCGGTAGTTTCCCTTCGCTCCCTCGATTCTCCGTGGTCGTGGCGGGGCGGCCACTCGTGGGCGGTTCCGGTGGTCCGTACGAGGGCGGCGGGCCGGGGTTGGTGGGTTCGGGGGGTGGGTGGCGGCCGGGGGCGTGCGTAGGGTGGTTTTTGAGGCCGCTTTGTGCCCGTTGACCAGGTGCTTTGCGGCGAGGGAGCGCACAGAGGATGGGGCGACGAGGATGCGTGAGCTTGCGGAGACGGCGCGGCGGTGGTCGGCCGAGGGGCGGGTGGCGTTCCTGGCCCGGCCCGTGACCGAGCAGGGTTTCGGACCCCGGGACCCCGCCGGGGCCGTGCTCGTGGACGCCCGCGGGGAGTGCGTCGGGGCCCTGTACCGGGGGGTGTTCGACGCGGAGCTGATCGCGGAGGCCGCGGCCCTGGGCGGCGGCGGGGAGGCCGCGCGGGTGTGCGAGGTGTCGGTCGGGGCCGGCGAGGCCACGGAGGCGAAGCTGACCTGCGGCGGGCAGGCGGAGGTGCTGCTGCAGCCGCTGTCCGCGATCCCCGCCGAATGGTGGGAGCTGCTGGGCACCGGGGCCGGGGTGGCGCTCGTGACCCGGCTCAGCGAGGGCGCGGACGGTGCCGTCAGCGAGGTCGTACGGGCCGGCGACGCGCCGGCCGACGACGCCGGGCGGCGTGCCGGGGAGCTGCTGGGGACCCGGCGGCCCGGGCGGGACGCCTTGTACGGGGGCTCGGGGCTGGTGCTGGTGGAGGCGTACCCGTCGGCCCCGTACGTGGTGATCGGCGGGACCGGGGAGCTGGCCGAGGTGATCGGCGCGCAGTCGGCGCTGCTGGGCTGGGAGTCCGCCGTGGTGGAGGACGCGGCGGAGGCGGAGAAGGTGCTGACCGCGCACCGGGACGCCGCCTGCCTGGTGCTGCTCAGCCATGAGCCGGACTTCGACGTGCCGACCCTGCGGAACGCGCTCGCGCTGGGCGTCCCGTACGTCGGTGCGCTGGGGTCGCGGCGTACCACCGCGCGGCGCCGGGAGGGCCTGGTGGCCGCCGGGGTGGGCGAGGCCGAGCTGGCGCGGGTGCACGGGCCGATCGGGCTGGACCTGGGGGCCAAGACCCCGGCGGAGACGGCGCTGGCCATCTGCGCCGAGATCCTCGGGGTGCTCGGGGGCCGGGACGCGCGGGGGCTGCGGGACTCGGACGGGCCGCTGCGCTGAGGAGCGATCGAGAGCGATCGACCGCCCCCGTCATCCATTCGGAGTAGGGGGCGGTATGCGCCCCGGGGCGGTGGGGGCCGGGCCGACGGCCGGTTTCCGGGGGGATTCTTTGCGCTGCTCCCACGTGCAAAAGTAGCAAAAGCGGGAAAATGGGCTCTATGGACACGATCCTCAGCGTGGACAAGATCCTGACCAACATCGCGTGGTTCTTCGTCGTCGGCATCGTCATCGCCGGCGTCCTGCTCGCCGGGTTCAAGCTGGGCCAGCGGGTCCGGGAGAAGGAGCCGCCGCCGCCCACCCCGGAGAGCCAGCCGCACCTGCCCGAGGGCGGGGCGGTCCACGAGGTCCGCGAGGAGCGTGACCCGGTGGAGATCCCCGAGGGCGGCCTGCGGCCGCACGAGATGCAGGGCTACGGGAACTTCGGCTCCACCACCTCCAGCCGTGCAGACGAGGTGAGGGCCGAGCGCGAGTCCGGCTACAAGAAGCCGGAGGGCCCGGGACCGCACCCGCAGCCCGGGGCACCGCCCGACGCGGGACGCGGCGCGCACGCCTGACCGCCCCGTCACTGCTACAGGCCCTCTGACCTGCGCCTCCCGCGCGGGTCAGAGGTCTGTTCGCAGCCGCAGCACCTCCGGCGGCGGATGGCGCGCCGAGCTGTGCCGGACCTCCGCCGCAAGCGGCGGGTCGAGCAGGCGGAACGGCACCTCGCCGAGCCCGATCGCCGTCACCGTGGCCCCGCCCCCGTCTCCGCCCCCGCCCGCACCCCCGGCCCGGCCCGGGTCGCGCTCCGCGACGGCCGCCGCCAGCTCGGTGCGCAGCACCGCCGACAGCGGGCTCGACACCAGGGGCGCCTCGTCCTCCTCCCCGGGCAGGACCAGTACGAGCGCCAGCGGGCGGCGCGCGGTGCCGGTGTAGCCGATCACCGCCGCGTCCCGCACGCTGGTGTGCCGGAGCTTGCGCCAGGCGCGCCGCCCGGCCGGGTAGGGCTGGTCCAGCCGCTTCACGACCAGGCCCTCGATGCCGCTGGCGGGCAGGGTCTCGTACCAGGTCCGGGCCAGCTCCGGGTCGGTCGTCATCGGCACCGGCTGGAGCGGCGGGCCCAGCGGCAGCAGCAGGTCGACCAGCAGGGCCCGGCGCCGTTCGTAGGGGCGGCCGCGCACGTCCACCCCGGCCAGCTCCAGTACGTCGAAGGCCGCGTACGAGGCCGGCAGGCTCTGCGCGAGCACCGCGGCCCGCGCCGCGTTGGCCGCCGCCGCGCGCCGCTGGACCAGCGCGAAGTCCGTGCGGCCGGCGTGCCAGACGACCACCTCCCCGTCCAGTACGGTCCCCGCGGGCAACTGCCGTGCGGCCGCCGCCAGATCGGGGAAGGCGCCGGTGACGACGCGGCCGGAGCGGGCCTGGAGCACCACGTCCTCCCCGGTGCGCAGCACGACCATGCGGTGGCCGTCGAACTTCGGCTCGTACGCCAGGCCCGGCGCCCGGGGCAGGGTCCGTACGGTGGCGGCGAGCGCGACCTGGACGGCTGTCGGCGGGGTCACGGCAGCCTCCCGGCCCGTCCGGGGTCGGTCAGCGGGGCGAGGAGGTCGCCGTCGCGGGCCAGCCGGGGCGGGATGTCGTCGGCGAGGAACACCAGGTCGTGGGGGTCGCGGCAGGCTTCGACCTCCGCCCAGGAGACGGGCGCGGAGACGGTCGGCAGTGCCCGCGCGCGCAGCGTGTAGGGGGCGGCGGTGGTCTTGGCGGCGGCGTTCTGGCTGTGGTCGACGAAGACCTTGCCGGGGCGCAGTGCCTTCGCCATGCGGTGGACGACCAGGTCGGGGAGCTCGGCCTCGGCCTCCTGGGCGAGGGCCTTGGCGTACGCGGAGACGCGCGCGGAGGAGACCGGTTCGAGCGCCACGGCCAGGTGGAGGCCCTTGGCGCCGGAGGTCTTGGCGTACGCGGTCAGGCCGTCGGCGGCGAGGCGCTCGCGCAGCCACAGGGCGGCGGCGCAGCATTCGGCGACGGTGGCGGGCGGGCCGGGGTCGAGGTCGAACACGAGCCGGTCGGCGACGGCGGGGGCGCCGGCCCGCCACTGGGGGGTGTGGAACTCGACGACGAGGTTGGCCGCCCACATCAGGGAGGCCAGGTCGGACACGACCACCTGTTCGGCCCGTTCGTCCTCGGAGCGGGGCACGGGGGTGGTCTTCACCCAGGCGGGTGTGCCGGGCGGCGGGTTCTTGGTGAAGAAGAGCTGGCCGTCCGGGCCGTCCGGATAGCGCAGGAAGGACAGCGGGCGGTCCTTGATGTGCGCGAGGAGGGCGTCCGCGACGGTGGCGTAGTAGTGCAGCACCTCGCCCTTGGTGAAGCCGGTCCCCGGGTAGAGGACCTTGTCCAGGTTGCTGAGCGCGATGCGACGCCCCTCCACCATCGTGATCGGCGTCATACGATGAGATTGCCACGAATCAGGAGGAACCGTGCGATCCATTTGGAACGGGGCGATCTCCTTCGGCCTGGTCAGCATCCCGATCAAGCTCGTGAACGCCACCGAGAGCCACTCGATCTCCTTCCGTCAGATCCATGTGGCCGACGGCGGCCGCGTCCGTTACCGCAAGGTGTGCGAGCTGGACGGGGAGGAGGTCTCCTCCGACGAGATCGGCAAGGGGTACGAGGAGGCGGACGGGTCGATCATCCCGATCACGGAGGAGGACCTGGCGCGGCTGCCGATCGCCACGGCGAAGACGATCGAGATCGTGTCGTTCGTGCCCGCCGACGAGATCGATCCGCTCCAGATGGACGCCGCGTACTACCTCGCGGCGAACGGGGCCACCGCGGCCAAGCCGTACACGCTGCTGCGGGAGGCGCTCAAGCGCAGCCGGCGGGTGGCGATCGCCAAGTACGCGCTGCGGGGCCGGGAGCGGCTGGGCATGCTGCGGGTCGTCGACGACGTGATCGCGATGCACGGACTGCTGTGGCCGGACGAGATCAGGGCGCCGGAGGGGGTGGCCCCGGAGGCCTCGGTGTCCGTACGGGAAGCCGAACTGGACCTGGCCGACGCGCTGATGGCGACGCTGGGCGAGGTGGAGATGGCCTCCCTGCACGACGACTACCGCGAGGCCGTGGAGGCGATGATCGCGGCGAAGGCGGGCGGGGCGTTCGAGCCCGCGGAGGCGGTGGTGGAGCCGGCCGGCGGGCAGGTGATCGACCTGATGGCGGCGCTGGAGAACAGCGTGCGGGCCGCCAGGGCCTCGCGGGGCGCGGAGGAGGCCGGGGAGGGCGGTACGGGGGCGGAGGTGACCCCGATCCGGCGCGGGACGGCGTCGGCCGCGGCCGCGCCGAAGGCGGTGGGCGGGAAGAAGTCGACGGCCGGGGCCGCCGGGCGCAAGACGGCCGCGGCGGGGCGGAAGACCGCGGCGAAGTCAACCTCGACGGCCTCGTCCGCCGCCGCCGAGTCGGGCGGCAAGAAGTCGACTTCGGCCGCGTCGAGGTCCGCTCCCACGGCCCGTAAGACCTCCTCCGCGGCCGCGAAGTCGGCCTCCGCGGCAACCAAGTCGGCTTCCACGGCGCGGAAGTCCACCTCGACCGCCGCCAAGTCCGCTTCCGCCGCCGCGAAGAAGACCGCCGCCGCGAAGAAGGCCGAGCCGCGCAAGCGGAGTTCGGCCTGAGGGCCTCCTGAGCCGGCCCGGTCAGGACAACGCGCCGCTCCACGCCGGGCGGGCGCGGGCCACGGCGAAGAGGGCTTCGATCTCCGGGGGTTTGAGCGTCGCCGGCGTGCCCCGCAGGAGGGTCGTCAGGGTCGGGGGCTGGAGGACCAGCACGTCGCGCTGCGTCGGCGCCACCTCCACCCGGGCGGCGTCGGCCAGGGCCAGGACCGGGGTGACCGGCGCGGCCAGCACCCGGGCGGCGCAGGCGGCCGCCCGGCGGATCCAGCGGGGGTCCGGGCGGGGCTCGGCGCGGCCCACGGTCAGCAGGAGGTCCCCGACCTGGGCGCGCTGGCGCCGCCCCGGGACCGTACGGACGGCGAGGACGCCCGGCGGGCCGATGAGCAGGTGGTCCAGCAGCCCCAGACCGGGAAGCGGCACGTCGTGCAGGGCCCGCCAGTCCGAGGCCTCCAGCAGGTCGACCTCCGCGCCCGTGCGCTGCCGGGCCTGCAGCTCCTGCCGCATCCGGTGCCGGGCCCGGCTGCCCTGGGACCCGTACGCCAGCTCGCCCAGCAGGGTCTCGCCGGGCCGGTTCGGGGCGAGGTCCCGGTCGGGCGGCAGGCTCAGGCCCCGCAGCTCGGCGGGGGTGGGCACCGGCGGCGGGCCGATGGTCCAGTCGCGGGTCAGGTACGGGCGCAGGACCGCGAGCACCGCCTCGCGCTGGTCGTCCGCCAGGACGCTGATCCGGTTGGCCTGCCGGTCGTACCAGGCCACGGCCTGGCCGTCGGGCCGGTTGACGTAGAGCCGGCCGCGGCCGGGCCGGCCGCTCGGAAGGACCTTGAGTCCGCGCATCGGCCTCACCCCCGCCGTCCATGGGAGCAGGCGCCGCGCCACCGGGCAATCCCTCGGTTGTGTAACAGCTCCGTCGGCTCCCTGCTGCCTTCCTGTTACAAGGTCATCGCTCTACCGCAACGGCCGGGCCCTACTTTTGTGCCGTCTGGAAGCGCCAGGCCCTGACCCATGCCGAGGGAATCCCGTGGAAACCGCCCGCCGCCGCACCATCGTTCGCGCCACCGCCGTGACCGCATGCGCCGGCGCGCTCCTGGCACTGCCGACCGCCGCCGCGCTCGCCGACGGGGTGCCGGCCGCCTCCGGCGCGCAGCGGACCCTGGTCAGCAGCATCTCCCTCGCCGACGGCCGGTCGACCGCGAAGGTGTACCGCCTCGCGAAGGACGCGTACCAGGCCGAGATCCTGCGCGCCGGCGCCAAGGTCGCCACCCTGACCAGCCGGGACGGGTCCACCGGGGTCGGCGCCGCCGGTGAGCTGCACGCCGCGCTGCGGCCCGACGGGCGGCTGTCCTCCTGGGTCGGCGACACCGTGCCCGGGGGCGGCTCCCACGCCGTCGCCGGTGACGGCCACAAGACCGGGACCCGGCACGGCGCGGGCGGCGCCGGGCAGGTCGTGCCCGCGTCGCTGGACACCCCTGCCGGCACCCCGGCCAAGGGCGGCTCCGGCGCCCCCGGCACCGCCGAGGCGCTGCGTCTGAACACCCTGGCCGACGGGCCCGGCGACGGCGTGCTGCTGCTCGCCGCGGGCGGCGGCATCGCGGCCATCGGCGCCGCCGGGCTGGGTTTCGCGATGCTGCGGCGGGGGCGTACGGACGGCTGAGCTCCGCCTCTGGGCGACAAATGCGGTCGAGCTGTGCATAAGGTTGGCTGGATATCGACCACCGCCGACCGGCCGCGCTCAGAGGAGGGCCCGCACGTGCGCACCCCCTCCCCCGCGGCACTGCTGGTGGCGGCCCTGCTGCTGCCGCTGGCCGCCGGCTGCGGGGACACCGGCGGGCTCGCCTCCGCCGGGCCGACCCCGACCGCCAGCGGCCCCGTACACCTGTGGCCCGAGCGCCGGGGCGCCGAGGTGCCGCCCGCCGATCCGGGGGGCGCGCCGCCGGAGTACGTACGGGGGCTGCCGAAGGTCACCGACCAGAACGTGCACGAGGTCGACCCGGTCGCGCTGGTGCAGGCCGAGCTGCGCGCTCATCCGGACATCAGCGTCGGCCCGGACGGCATGCCCGCGGAGACCGCCGCCGCGATCCGCGCCTGCGGGAAGACCGGGCAGGACCCGGCCGCGTGCCCGGTGCGGCAGCCGTACTACCGGGACCTGACCGGGAACGGGAAGGACGAGCTGGTGATCGGCATCGAGCTGCCCGACAGGATGATGTCCGTACGCGTGTACACGGTGGACGCCGGCGGCCGGCTCAACCGGATCATGGCCACCACCGAGACCGTGATCGGCGTGGAGCTGGCGGGGCGGGACGTCATCCTGCGCGTGCCGAGCGGCAACCCCGGATACGAACTGATCACCGCCTGGTCCTGGGACGCGAAGCAGCGGACGATGCTGCCGGAGCGCGAGCAGGTCGTACGGGTGCCGGCCGGGGCGGCCGCGTCGCCGTCGCCGTCCCCTTCCAACAGCCCTCCGGGCGCGCCGTGAGGGCGTGGCTGCCGGCGTGGACGGCCACGCTGACCTGGAAGTCAGCCTGTTTCATCGTGGTGATGTGCTGCGCGCTCGCGGCGGTGCTCGGCGTACTGGTGCACGTGGAGGTGACCCGGCAGACGGTGGCGGCGGCCCGCGACAAGGCGCTGGACAAGCTGGACGAGGCCTCGTACGCGTACGAGGCGGGCGAGACCCTGCCGCCGCAGTCCGGACTCGATCCGGCGGGGCTGCCGCCGGAGCTGCGGGCGCTCGCGCTGAGCGGCCGGCGCGGAACGCTCGTCGGCGACGCCGGCGGGCGGCCGGTGATGTGGGCGGCGGCCCCGGCCGACGGGAAGGCGCTGGCCACCCTCATCGACTACGGGCAGAGCGCGGGCACCATCCGGGGCCTCGACAACGCGATCATCGGCTCCTCCGTGCTGGCCCTCGGCGGCACCCTGCTGGTCGGCGCCTTCGCGGTGACCCGGGTGACGCGGCGGCTGCACCAGACGGCGACGGTCGCACGCCGGATCACCCAGGGCGACCTGGACGCGCGGGTCGGCGACCCGCGCACGGAGGACCCCGCACGGCACCAGGACGAGGTGTCGACGGTGGCGGCCGCGCTGGACACCATGGCCGGGACCCTCCAGCGGAAGCTGCAGAGCGAGCAGCGCTTCACGGCGGACGTCGCGCACGAGCTGCGCACCCCGCTGACGGGCCTGCAGGCGGCTTCGGAACTGCTGCCGGAGGGGCGGCCGACGGAGCTGGTCCGGGAGCGGGTGCGCACGATGCGGCAGCTGACGGAGGACCTGCTGGAGATCTCCCGGCTGGACTCGGGGAGCGAGCGGGTCGACACCGACCTGCACCAGCTGGAGCGGCTGGCCCGGCGGGTGGTGCGGGCGTCGGGGCTGGAGACCGAGGTGGTCGTGGTGCGGGACGCGCACGTGGAGACGGACCGGCGGCGCCTGGAACGGGTGCTCGGGAACCTCCTCGCCAACGCCCACAAGCACGGGCGGGGCCCGGTGGTGCTCACGGTGGACGGCCCGGTGGTGACGGTACGGGACCACGGCGACGGGTACCCCGAGTACCTCCTCACGGACGGGCCGCAGCGCTTCCGCAGCGGGGGCAAGGGGCACGGCCTCGGCCTGACGATCGCAGCGGGCCAGGCGGAGGCCATCGGCGCCCGCCTGGAGTTCCGCCGGGCGCGGGGCGGCGGCGCGGAGGCGGTACTGACGCTGCCCCTGCCACTGCCACTGCCCTAGCCGGGCGGGGCGTGGGCCCCCGGGGCCCCGCCCCGCCTCAGCGGCCGCCGCCGCGGGGCTTCGTCCACGGCCAGCGGAGCTTCGGCTTCTCGCCCGTCGGGGAGTAGGTGTACTTCCACCCCTTCTGGAGCCCCAGCCGCTTCGTGTAGCCCGACGGCACGCGCTCGTACAGCAGCACCGTCGGGGGGCCGCCGTCCGCCGCCGGGACCGGGATCTCGTACCACTTCGGCGGATGGCCCGTCGGGCCCACGAGGATCGGGAGGACGCGGCCGTCCATCGGCCCGCCCTCGAAGGGGGTCGGTTCGCTTCTCACCCCACCAGTGTCACAGGAGGTGCGCGGCCTCGGAGACCACCGGGATGACGCGGCGGGCCAGGACGCCGGCCGGGCCGTCCGGGCGTTCCAGGGCGAGGGCCGCGCGGGCCGCCGCGGCCGTTTCGGGGTCGGTGGCGGCGGTGGCGGTGAGCAGGGCGATGAACTGGTCGACCAGCCAGTCGCGGAGGGTGGCGGTCTCGGGCTGCTTGCCCTCGTCGATCCAGATGAGCGAGGCGGCCTCCACGGCCGTGATCCAGGTGCGGACCATCATCCGCAGCCGCGCGCCCGGGGCGGGGACGCCGAGGTGGAGGAGGATCTGTTCGGCGGCGGCGCGGCGGATGCCGTCCACCGTGGCCGTGGTGCGGGAGGTCTCCACGACGCTGCCGCCCTGGAGCAGCGCGGCGAAGCCGGCGTCGTGTTCGTCGACGAAGGCCAGGTAGCGGTCCAGGACGCGGGACAGCCGCCGGGTGAGCGGGCCGGTCTGGGGCTCGGCGAAGCACAGTTGGAGGAGGTCCGCGGCCGAGCGCAGCGCGGCTTCGTACAACTGCTGTTTGCCGCCCGGGAAGTAGCGGTAGACCAGCGGGCGCGAGACGCCCGCGGCCTCGGCGACGTCGTCGAGGGAGATCTCCTCCGGGGCGCGGTGCGCGAACAACGACAGTGCGGCGTCGAGGAGCTGGGCGCGCCGCTCCTCGACGCTCAGTCTGCGGTACGCCCGTACGGTCATGCCCGCAGAGTAGACGACCGGTCTACGCGAGGAGGCCGGAGCTGCGCCAGAGCCTGCGGCCGACGCCGCGCAGGACGCCGATGTCGTCGAGGAAGTCGGTGAGGCGCTTGGCGCCGGTCTGCATGACCTCGCGGCGGTGGCCGCTGGCCTTGACCTGGGCGACGGCTTCGCGCCGGTCGAGGCCGACGTTGTCGTAGACGGTGGGGTTGACGAAGGCCACGGAGAAGACGCGGGCGGCCTCGCCGCAGCTGATCCTGGTGAGTTCCTGCTCCCAGCGCGGGGCGGTCAGCATCTGGCGGCGCAGTTCCTCGCGGGCGTAGCGGACGTGCCGGGCCTCCTCGATGACGTGGATGCGGGTGACGCCGCGGACGAGGGGCTGGATGCGCTCGTCCGGGAAGGTCAGGCGCTGCATCCAGTCGAGGATCTCCTCGCCGAGGAGGGTGCAGGCGAAGGAGCCGGGGGTGGTGGAGACGGTCTTGAGGATGCGGGCGAGGTTGTGGTTGAGCCGGGTGACCGGGTACTCGGGGGCTCCGCCCTTCTGGATCATGCGGGCGAACATCATGGAGTGCCGGCATTCGTCGGCGATCTCGGTGAGCGCGTAGCGGACGTGGTTGCTGGTCAGCGACTTGTCGTAGATGTGCCGGACCAGGAGCTGCATGAGGATGATCTCGAACCAGATGCCGAGGGAGGCGAGTGAGGCGGCCTCGTGGCGGGAGAGGTCGATGCGCTGCTCCTCGCCCATCTTCTTCCACATCGGAGTGTCGTAGAGGGAGAGCAGCTCGGGCGGCCAGTAGTACTTGCCGTCGATCGGCGGGGCGTCCCAGTCGAGTTCCCGGTCGGGGTCGAAGGAGTGCTTGGCGGAGGATTCGAGGAGTCGTTCGGCGATCTGCTCGCGGTCCTTGAGGAGGCCGAGGGCGTCCCTCAGCGCGGCTCGTTCCGTCACTGTCGTCATGGCTTCGGGCACCTCGCGGTCGGGTTGCCTGGTCGGGTCACCTGTCGGGTTACCTGCGGTCACCCCTTATGAGACTCCTTGTCAGCAAGGTCGTCAATCCCCCTCGCACGACTTGTTGACCCCACGTCTACCAACGTGTGACGCTGCCAACTGTCCACTCCCGCACGGCAGTACGCGAGAAGCAGTACGCGAGACGAGGAGGCGTCAGTGTCGACGCACGAGCTCTACACCCAGGCCCCGGACCAGACCGTGTGGCCGGTCCCCGCCTCCGGCGCGGCCCGCTTCAGCTGGGAGTACGACGGGGGACGCGACCGCCTCCTCGCCCTGTACCAGAAGGGCAAGGACAAGCAGTGGGACGGCGCCAAACGCATCGACTGGGACATCGAGGTGGACCCGTACGACCCCCTCGGCACCCCCGACGAGACGCTGACCCTCCACGGCACCCGGCACTGGGCGAAGATGACCGAACGGGACAAGGGCGAGCTGCGCCGGCACTACAGCGCCTGGAACTTCAGCCAGTTCCTGCACGGCGAGCAGGGCGCGATGGTGTGCGCGGCACGCATCGTGGAATCCGTGCCGGACCTGGACGCGAAGTTCTACTCCGCCACCCAGACCATGGACGAGGCCCGGCACGCCGAGATCTTCGGGCGCTTCCTGCACGAGAAGGTCGGGATGCTCTACCCGATCAACAACAGCCTCCAGGGGCTCCTCGGCGACACCCTGCGCGACTCCCGCTGGGACATGCCCTACCTCGGCATGCAGGTGCTCATCGAGGGGCTGGCGCTGGCCGCCTTCGGGATGATCCGCGACACGACGGACAAGCCGCTGCCGAAGCAGATCCTCGCGTACGTGATGCAGGACGAGGCCCGCCACGTGGCCTTCGGGCGGATGGCCCTGCGCGACTACTACAAGCAGCTCACGGACGCCGAGCTGCGCGAGCGCGAGGAGTTCGTCATCGAGGGCTGCCACCTGATGCGCGACCGGCTGCGCGGGGTGGAGGTACTGGAGAACTTCGGCATCCCGAAGCGGGAGGCGGTGCAGTACACCGAGCAGTCGGAGTTCCTGCACCTGTTCCGCAAGCTGCTCTTCAGCCGGATCGTGCCGTGCGTCAAGGACATCGGGCTGTGGGGGGACCGGCTGCAGAAGGCGTACCTGGAGATGGGCGTCTTCGAGATGGGCGACTCCAACCTCGACCTGCTGATGGCCCAGGACGAGGAGATCGCCGAGTCCCTCGACCGCGAGCGCTTCGCGGCCGAGGAGCGCGAACGGGTGGCGGAGGTGGAGGCCGCCATCCAGGAGGGCGCGCAGGGCTAGGCAGGGCCGGCCCGCAGCGCGGCCTCCATCACCGCCCGCGCGATCGGGGCCGCCGCGCCGTTGCCGCTGATGTCCCCGCGCACCGCCGAGGCGTCCTCGACCACCACCGCGACCGCCACCGCCGGCTGCGGCGCGTCCCGCCCTCGGGCCCAGCCGATGAACCAGGCGTAGGGGGTACCGGCGTTGCCGACGCCGTGCTGCGCGGTGCCCGTCTTGCCGCCGACCAGCGCGCCCGGGATCGCCGCGTTGCGCCCGGTGCCGTCCTCCACCACCTTCACCATCAGCTCCTGCACGCGCAGCGCCGTGGCCGGGCTCATCGCCCGGCTCAGGGTGCGCCGGTCGGTGCGCCGCACCAGGGAGCCGTCGTCCTGGGTCGTGCGGTCCACCAGGTAGGGGGTGCGGATCTCGCCCCCGTTGGCCACGGCCGCCGCGACCAAGGCCATCTGCAGCGGGGTGGCCTTGGTGTTGAACTGCCCGATCGAGGACAGCGCCAGCTGGTCGGGGCTCATGTCCGTGTCGAAGTTCGACCGCGACACCCACGACGGGACCCGCAGCCCCTCGTCGTTGAACCCGAAGCGCTCCGCCGCCTCCACCATCCCGCGCAGCCCGACCCGCACCCCGATGTCGGCCATCACCGTGTTGCAGGACCACTGCACCGCCTCCGCCATCGACGCCTCCGCGCAGCCCGTGGCCGCGTTCGGCAGCAGCGTGCTGGTGCCGGGCAGTGCGTACGGGTCCGGGGTGCGGGTCGGGGCGTCGACGTCGGCGACCACGCCCGTGTCGAGGGCGGCGGCCGCCGTCACGATCTTGAAGGTGGACCCCGGCGGGTAGGTCTCGCGCAGCGCCCGGTTGAGCATCGGCCGGGTGGGGTCCGCGTTCAGCCGCTCCCAGGCCGCCTTGACCCGCGCACCGGTGCCGGAGAGCAGGCCCGGGTCGTACGAAGGACTGCTGACCAGGGCGAGGATCCGGCCCGTGGCCGGCTCGACGGCGGCGACCGCGCCGCGCTTGCCGCCGAGCCCCCGGTACGCGGCCCGCTGGACGGCGGCGCGCAGGGTGGTCGCGGCGTTGCCGCCGCCGGGGCGGCCGCGCGAGAGGTCGTACCAGAGCGGGAAGGCGGACAGTCCCGGGTCGGTGCCGGAGAGGACGGCGTCCTCGGCGCGCTCGACGAAGCTGGTCCCGTACGTCTGGGAGGAGAAGCCGGTGACGGGCGCGTAGAGCGGGCCGTCGGTGTACGTCCGCTCGTAGCGCAGCAGCTGGCCGCTGTCGCGGGAGCCGGTGACGGGCCGGCCGTCGACCAGGATGTCGCCGCGCGGTTCGGCGTAGCGGTCGATGGCGGGGCGCTTGTTGGCGGGGTTCGCGCCGTAGGCGGCGGACTCCCACACCTGCACCCGGGCGACGTTGGCCAGCAGGGCGGCGAGCAGCAGGGCGCAGAAGTACGCGCACCAGCGGATGTAGCGGATCACGCGGCCCCCTCCCGCGCGACTCCGGACCCGAGGCCGGGTCCGGGCCTGCGGGCGCTGTCGCTGAGCCGGACGAGGAGGGCGACGATGATCCAGTTGGTGACCACGGAGGAGCCGCCCTGCGCGAGGAAGGGCATGGCCATGCCGGTGAGCGGGATCAGGCCGGTGACGCCGCCCGCGATGACGAACACCTGGAGGGCGACGATCGAGGCGAGCCCGGTGGCGAGCAGCCGCCCGAAGGGGTCGCGCAGCGCGAGTCCGGCACGGAAGCCCCGGGACACCAGGAGCCCGTAGAGGAGCAGGATGGCGGTGAGGCCGACGAGGCCGAGCTCCTCTCCGGCGGTGGCGAGGACGAAGTCCGACTTGGCGGCGAAGCCGATGAGGAAGGACTGCCCGTGCCCGAGGCCCGCGCCGAGCAGGCCGCCCGCGGCGAAGGCGAAGAGGGACTGGGCGAGCTGGCCGGGGCCGTCGCCGCGCTCGATGGAGGCGAAAGGATTCATCCAGTCCTGGACCCGGCTGTGGACGTGCGGTTCGAGGGTGCCGACGGCGTACGCCCCGAGGGCGGCGAGCAGCAGCCCGATGGCGATCCAGCCGATCCGCCCGGTCGCGGTGAACAGCATGATCACGAAGAGGCCGAAGAAGAGGAGGGAGGTACCGAGGTCCCGTTCCAGGACGAGTACGCCGACGCTGAGCAGCCAGATCGCGAGGATCGGCCCGAGCACCCGGCCGGGCAGGAGGCGGAGCTTCCAGAAGAGCCGGCGTCCGGTGAGGGCGAGGGCGGTGCGGTTCGCGGCGAGGTAGGCGGCGAAGAACAGGGCGAGCAGGATCTTGGCGAACTCCCCCGGCTGGAAGGACAGCCCGGCGAAGCGGATCCAGATGTGGGCGCCGTTGACGGCCGGGAAGAACACGGGGAGCAGCATGAGGGTGAGGGCGGCGGTGACGGACAGGTACGCGTACCGCTGGAGCGCCCGGTGGTCGCGCAGCAGCATCAGGACGAGGACGAACAGCACCACCCCGAGCGCCGACCACCGCAACTGGTCCCCCGCACCGGGCGCCCCGGGGGTGGCCAGGTCGAGGCGCTGGATGAGCACCAGGCCGAGCCCGTTGAGCAGGACGGCGATGGGCAGCAGGAGCGGATCGGCGTACGGGGCCCTGAGCCGCACGGCCAGGTGCGCGAGCAGCGCGGCCCCGCCGAGCCCGGCCGCGTAGGGGGCCGCGGGGGCCCGGGTGCTCTTGCCGTCCGCGGCGAGGCCGACGTAGAGGTGGCCCAGCACGGAGATCAGGACCGCGCCCGCGAGGAGCGTCAGCTCGATACCGCGGCGCTTGGCGGCCCGTGCGTCGGGGGGCGGCGGCGGAGCGGGCTCCGTCACCTTCGCCGTCAGAGCGGTCATGCAGGGAAACGTAGCAAGGTCGCGGCTGGTATGTCCGCTTATGTCATAGGGTGCCGAAGAGTCGTCAGAAACGGTCAGGAGTGAGGAGCCCCGGCTCATGGGACCTGTGGAATTCATCGTCCTCGCCTTCCCGGAGGAACAGCTCCGGGTCCCGGCGGTCGAGGCCGTGATGGGACTGCGCAAGACCGGGGTGGTCCGGCTGATCGACGGCCTCGTCACGACGAAAACGGCCTCGGGGGAGGTACTGGCGGCGGAGTTCGACGAGTTCGTGGAACTGCGGGGCATCCTGGCCGGCCGTGACGTGGCCCGGCTGATCGGCCCGGAGGACGTCCGCGAGGCGGCGGAGCTCCTGGACCGGGGCAGCTGCGCGCTGCTGCTGGTGGTCGAACACGTCTGGGCCCAGGACGCGGCCGTCGCCGTACGGGCGGCGGGCGGACGGATCGTCGGCTCGGTCCGGATCCCGGCGGAGCGGGTGGGGGCGGCGTGATGTTCATCCGTCCGGTGGGTGTCACGGTCAGGGCCGCGGTCCGCCCGGCGGGCCGCCCCCTCCTGCGGGGCCTGCTGCGCCGGGCGGCGGGCG
Organism: Streptomyces sp. NPDC004126; assembly: GCF_050275515.1. Taxonomy (NCBI): domain Bacteria; kingdom Bacillati; phylum Actinomycetota; class Actinomycetes; order Kitasatosporales; family Streptomycetaceae; genus Streptomyces; species Streptomyces sp. NPDC004126. Next base: position 153,715 of record NZ_JBNNPF010000017.1, read on the forward strand.
CGGCGGAGTGGGCGCAGGCGGAGGACACCGGGGAGGCGGTGGTGGAGGGCTTCGGGGACGAGTACGGGGACGAGTTCGGGGACCAGTTCGGTGACCGGGTGGGGAAGGCGGGCGGGGAGCCCTGGGCGGAGGAGCCCGGCCCGGCCCCCACCGCCGAGGAGGAACCGCAACCGGCCCCGACGGAACCCCCCTCCGCACCCGGCCCGGCCACCCCGGCGGCCCCACCACCGCCCGGGAGCCTGGTCGCGGAGCTGCGCCAGCTGGCCGACCTGGTCCGGGAGGGCCTCCTGACCCCGGAGGAGTTCACGACGGCGAAGGCCCGCCTGCTGGCGGGCGGGGGTGCGGGGGCGGGGTCGTAGCGGGCCCGTCCCGGGAAGGGCCGGGGGCTTCCCGTCAGTCCCATCGTCCTTCCGGGGCGGGCCGGTCCCTCAAGGGCGCTCCCTGCGGTCGCGTCGCTTCGCGATGGCCTTCGGCCACCCTTGACCGACCGCCCCGCCCCGGAACGCCGAAAGACTGCCGGGAAACCCCCGAAGGAACGGTCATGGGGGGAGAGAGGCGAGGAGCGCTCCGTCAGTGACGAGACGAGGGGCCGGGCGCCGGCACGCCACGCATACGGGCCCTCAGATGCCTTGACTCCGGGCCGGGTGTGCGACTACCCGCACGAGAGACCGAACAGAGCAGCTCAGGGGGCAGGTGGGCGCTTCAGATCGCTACGCGCTCCTCATTTCTCAGCGTCCGACGACCGTCCGGGGCTGATACCCGCACCAGAGGCCGAAAAGACCAGCCCAGGGAGCCGACAGGCGCGACAGATCGCTACGCGCTCCCCTGATCTCGGCGGCCGGCGGCCGTCTGGGCGACTGCACGGCCCGTCGCGATCGGCCGTAGGCCGGGCGGCCTACGGCCGATCGCCGCATGACGGAGGTCACCCTAGATTCGGTGGGGTTGGCAGCGTTCGCACCGTTTTCACCGAAGGGGTCGCTGGGATGACACGTCGTTGGTTCGCATCCGTTCTGTGCGCGCTCGCACTGCTCTCGCCCGGGTCCGGGGCCTCGGCCGCCAATCCCCCGGCCGAGCTGCGGGTCCTGACCCGCAACCTCTACTTGGGGGCCGACCTCGGGCCCGTGCTCGCTGCGACCAGCCAGCAGGGGCTCGTCGCGGCGGTCACCGCGGCCTACGCGAACGTACAGGCGACGAACTTCCCCGAGCGGGCCGAGGCGCTGGCCGACGAGATCGCCGGCAGCGACCCCCATCTGGTGGGGCTGCAGGAAGCCGTGCTGTGGCGGAGCCAGACCCCGGCCGATCCGAACAGCAGCGCCACCCACGTCGAGTACGACTTCCTGCGGATCCTCCTCGACGCGCTCGCGGCCCGGGGCAAGCACTACAAGATCGTGGAGCAAGTCACCGTCGGCAGCGACTTCGAAGCGCCGCGCTCCACGCAGAACGGTCTGCAGGACATCCGGCTCACCGACCGCGACGCCCTCCTGGCAAGGGCCGACCTGCCCGCGCACGTCTTCTCCGTCACCAACGCGCAGACCGGCCGCTTCCGGAACTTCGTACCGATCTGCCGGCCCGTGCTGGGCTGCCCGCCCAATCCGCCCCTGCGGATCGAGCGTGGCTGGGTCGCGGCCGACGCCACCCTGAACGGCCGCACGGCCAGGGTCGTCACCACGCACCTCGAACCCGCCTCGGCAACCGTCCAGGAGGCACAGGCCGACGAACTGCTGACCGGCCCCCTGAACACCAAGCTGCCCACGGTGCTCCTCGGTGACCTCAACTCGGCCTCCGACGGCACCGGCACCCAGAGCTACAGCCGTCTCCTCGCCGCCGGCTTCACGGACGCCTGGACCGCCACCCGGCACCACAACCTCGGCCTGACCTGCTGCCAGGCCCCGGACCTGCGGAATCCGTTCTCCACCCTCACCCGGCGCATCGACTACGCCCTCTTCCGGGGCCACATCTCCGCCCGGACGACCCACACCGTGGGCGACACCCAGGCCGACCGCACCCCGTCGGGCCTGTGGCCCTCCGACCATGCCGGCGTCAAGAGCGTGCTCAAGCTCTCGTGATCGCCTTCTGGAACCAGGCCACGTCCCAGAAGCGCCCGAATTTCCTTCCCACCTCTTCGAAGCGGCCGATCTCACGGAATCCGAAGCGCTCGTGGAGCCGTTGCGACGGTTCGTTGGGCATGGCGATTCCCGCGAGCGCCATGTGGACGTCTTCGTGTTCCAACGCCTCGAAGAGCGAGGTGTACAGCAGGCCGCCGACACCACGCCCGACGTGCTCGGGCGCCAGGTAGACGCTGGTCTCCACGGAGGTGGCGTAGGCCGGCTTCGGCCGGAAGGGGCTGCTCGTCGTATAGCCGAGGAGCTTTCCGCCCTCCTCGGCCACGAGCAGGCGATGAGGTCCTGAGGCGGGATGGGCCGACAGCCAGGACCTGCGCTGATCGACGGTCAGCGGCTCGACGTCGAAGGTGATCGGCGTCTCGGTGACGTAGTGGTTGTAGATGCGGGTCAGCTCTTCGAGGTCGTCCTCGACACCATGCCGGATCTCGGTAGTCATCCACAGGACGGTACGCGGGCCTCGTTACGCCACCGTTTCACCCTCAGGCGGGTTCCACGTTGGCGACGGCCGTGGTGAACTCGCGACCGGACGCGTTACGGATATAGGCGAGCTCCATCCAGCGCTCGATACCGGTGTCCGAGACGTTCTCATTGATCACCGCCATCAGCACGCCTTCGGTGCCGGACGCGATATCGCGCACCCGCCGGCGGAGGAGCCGGTGTGGCACGTATTCGTAGCACTCACTCATCGGACGCTGCCTCGAACGTGCTGAGAAAGCGTTCCCAGCCCGCCATTGCCCGGTCGAGCAGATCCGGACTGGGCTCGCCACCGCTGTCGGGCGTCTCGCTGCACGTACCCATGCACACAGGCCACTTCCCTACGTCGCCAGGTCGGTCGATTACGACGTTAGGGAGGGATTCCGACAAGAAGGGGCCCGAATCGGGCCCCTTCCCGCTATGCGGCCAGCAGGCCGATGTCCACGGCCAGGCGGCTGGCCCGCTGCCGCCGCTCTGGCAGGCGTGATGCCGTCTCCTCCAGCACGATGGCCCGCGCGTAGCCGTTGTACCGGGTCGTTTCCGGAGCCACCGCGTGTGCCTGTTCCAGCGTCGCCAGCGCCGCGTCCGGCTGCCCGTCCAACTGGTAGGCGCGTGCCTGCTCGATCCGGTGCCGGGCCCGGCGGGGCAGTGACGGGATGACCTCCGTCTCCGATCCGGCCGCCTGTCGTACTGCCTCACCGCCGACCCGCAATTCCACCGCCAAGGTGACGGCGTGCGCGCCCATGACCGGGCGCCCGAAGCTCGTGACCCGGTGGAAGTAGCCGTCGGGAAGCCCCTTGGCCATACCGTCCGCGCGCTCCCACCACCCCCAAGCAGCACCGGTCTCGCGGCGCTTCGCGGCAGTCAGCCCGGCCTCCACCCGCAACGCGCCGACCATGGCCCGCACCTCCACCGCAGCATCCGCCAGCCCCGGCTCCAGCAGTCTCAGCGCCCGCTGGACTACGTCCTCAGCCTCTTCGTACTGCCCGGAATCGCGGTGCGCCTGCGCGGACAGCCAAGCGGCGACACCCACCGCGTGCGGGTCCTCGGACTCCTGGGCGGCAGTCATGCCCCGATCCGCAACCCGCCACAGGAGCGATGGGTCCGGCTGATAGGCGACGAAGAACTGGGCGAGGAAGTAGGTCTCCGCCTTGAGCCGCAGAGCGCCCCGGCGCTCCGCGGCGGTCTCCGCCTGCCTGACCGCGAGCTGCGTGTCACGAATCAGCCCGGGCAACAGGGAGCCGATCACTGCCCGGTGATTCGGCGCCTTGTGCCTAGCGGCCCAGGCAGCGTCCAGGGCGGCCCGCAGAAACATCTGGGACGGGGCTTCTCCCCCGTCCGGGAAGGCAGTGAGCGCAGCACGGACGGCCGGCAAACGGTCGTGCCCGGGCCCGAGGAACAAATCCGTGCTCTGTGTCGTACTGATGTCCCCCACGAGGTCATTCAGCCTACGAACTCTGAGGGCTTGGGCAATAGCGAGGATTTCCGTCAGTCTCGGCATCTTCATGGCACCGGTCTCGACCTTCTTGACCCACGAAGGATGGTGGCCGAGCAGCCCGGCCAACTGCTCACGGGTCATGCCTCGGCGGGTGCGGTAGATCTGAACACGTTGCCCGAATGCGACAGGGTTGTCGTACGGGTCGGGGGGTGCATCGGATGACACGGCCATGCCCCTTCTCTGTGCAGCTCGACACCGAACAGCCTATGGGCCAGGGCGATTTGCGGACGCCGGAAAGCATCGCCACAGGCGGTCGTCGGACGCTGAGAAATGAGGAGCGCGTAGCGATCTGTCGCGCCCGGAGGCTCCGCAGGTCGCTCTGGTCGGCCTCTCGTGCGGGTAGCCGGGCACCCGGCCCGGAGCCAGGACATCTGAGGGCCGTATGCCCGGTCGGCCGGCCCCCGGCCCCTCGTCTCGTCTCCGACGGAACCGCTCCTGCCTCCTCTCCCCCTGTGACCGTTCCTTTTGGGGGTTTCCCGGCAGTCTTTCGGCATTCCGGGGCGGGACGGCCTGTCAAGGGTCGCCGAAGGCGAT
>NZ_JBNNPF010000018.1:0-156937 GCF_050275515.1 Streptomyces sp. NPDC004126
TCTGGCGTTGATTTTTGGCACGCTGTTGAGTTCTCAAGGAACGGACGCTTCCTTTGTACTCACCCTCTCGGGCTTTCCTCCGGGCTTTCGTTCTTGCGATTCAGACTCTATCAGAGTCTTTCTCGCTTGCTTTCCAGGTCCTTCGCTTTCGCGTTTTCCCTTTCCGGCGGTTCCGACTCTATCAGATCCTTTCGGGCCTGACCCCCAGTCAGCGGGGTTTGCCTTTCGGGCTGTTGGGCCCTTCCGGCGAGTGAGACAGTAGCGGATTCCTTGCCCCCGAAGCCAATCGGCGGCTGCGTCCTGGAACGCGGATTCCTCATTCGCAAATATGCATGAAAACGAGACGACGAAGTGCATCGTTCGTTCGAATGTCGTATGTGCGGGATGGCTGTCCGGGGACCGACCGGAGTCGGCGCTCACGTCGGACAACTCGAAGAACCTTACGGACCTGGCACACCTGTGTCAACCCTGCGCTGACCGGCGGGCGACTGGCCGGAAAACCTCACGTGCTCCTCACGCCCCCGGGTCTACGCTGGGCCCCATGACTACGCACGTGCTCACGCTCAGCCTTCGCTGGTGGGCCGCCTGACGGCGGCCGACCCCCAACGCGAGCACGCACGCGCTCTCGGCCGCCGCTACGGCGGCCGTTTCTGTTTCTCCCCCTCGGGAGTGGCCCGGTCGCCGGCGCGGTGGCCCCACTCACGCACTCAGAGGGAGAACAGCAGACATGACGAGGATCTTCAGCGGGATCACGCCGTCCGGGCACCTGACGCTGGGCAACTACCTGGGGGCCCTGCGGCAGTGGGTCGCGGCCGAGCACGCGCCGTCCGACGCGCTGTTCTGCGTGGTGGACCTGCACGCGCTCACCACGGAGCACGATCCCGCACGGGTGCGGCGCCTCACCCGGCAGGCCGCGACGCTGTTCCTCGCCGCCGGCCTGGATCCGCGGCGGTGCACCCTCTTCGTGCAGAGCCACGTCGCCGAGCACACCCGGCTGTCCTACTTGCTGGAGTGCACCGCCGCCGACGGGGAGCTGCGGCGGATGATCCAGTACCGGGAGAAGGCGGCGAAGGCGGAGGCCGCCGGGAACGGCGTACGGCTGTCGCTGCTGACGTATCCCGTGCTGATGGCCGCGGACATCCTGGCGTACGCGGCGGAGGAGGTGCCCGTCGGTGAGGACCAGCGGCAGCACGTGGAGCTGACCCGGGACCTGGCGGTGCGGTTCAACCAGCGGTACGGGCAGACGTTCACGGTGCCGAAGGTGACGCTGCCGGCCGTGGGTGCGCGGGTCATGGACCTCCAGGACCCGACGTCGAAGATGGGGAAGTCCAGTGAGAGCGGCGCCGGGATCGTCTACCTCCTCGACGAGCCGGCGGTGATCACCAAGAAGGTGATGCGTGCGGTGACCGACAGCGGGGACGGCGGGGTGGTCTACGACCGGGCCGCGCGGCCGGGGGTGGCGAACCTGCTGGACATCCTGGCGGCCTGTACGGGCGGGGAGCCGGAGAAGCTGGCCGACGGGTACGAGCAGTACGGGCCGCTGAAGCGGGACGTCGCCGAGGCCGTGGTGGAGCTGCTGCGGCCGCTGCGCGAGCGGCACGCCGGGCTGGCGGCCGATCCGGGCGAGGTGGAGCGGGTGCTGCGCGAAGGGGCCGGGCGGGCGCGGGGCATCGCGCGGCCGGTGGTGGACCGGGCGTACGAGGCCATCGGCCTGCTGGCTCCGTGAACGGGTGGAGGAGGGGGAGGGAAAGAAGGATCCCTCCCCCTCCTCACCTCGTCAGCTGTTGCCGGTGGCGAGTTCGCGGCTGCGGTCGCGGGCCGCTTCGAGGGCGGCGATCAGGGCCGCGCGTACGCCGTGCTTCTCCAGCTCGACGATGGCGTTGATCGTCGTACCGGCGGGGGAGGTGACGGCTTCACGGAGCTTGACGGGGTGTTCGCCGCTGTCGCGGAGCATGACGGCGGCGCCGATGGCGGCCTGGACGATGAGGTCGTGGGCCTGGGCGCGGGGCAGGCCGAGGAGGATGCCGGCGTCGGTCATGGCCTCGACGAGGAAGTAGAAGTAGGCGGGGCCGGAGCCGGAGAGGGCGGTGGCCGCGTCCTGCTGGGACTCGGGGACGCGGAGGGTCTTGCCGACGCCGCCGAAGATCTCCTCGGCGTGCTGGAGGTGGGCGGCGGTGGCGTGGCTGCCGGCGGAGATGACGGACATGGCCTCGTCGACGAGGGCCGGGGTGTTCGTCATGACGCGGACGACGGGGGTGCCGGGGGCGAGCCGCTCCTCGAAGAAGGCGGTGGGGATGCCGGCGGCGCCGCTGATGACCAGGCGGTCGGCGGGGACGTGCGGGGCGAGCTCTTCGAGGAGCTTGCCCATGTCCTGCGGCTTGACCGTGAGGATGAGGGTGTCGGCGCGCTTGGCGGCTTCGGCGTTGCTGACGGCCTCGACGCCGTAGCGGGTGCGGAGCTCTTCGGCGCGCTCGGGGCGGCGGGCGGTGACGAGCAGTTTGGCGGCCGGCCAGCCGCCGCGGATCATCCCGCTGAGCAGGGCCTCGCCGATCTTGCCGGTACCGAGGACTGCGACTGTCTGGGTCATGCCCGATTCACCTCGCCGAACGAACCTTCAGGACGTACGCCCTCATCCTTGCACCCGTCCGCCTGGTGGCGAGGGGGTGTCCGCTCCGTGGTCAGGGCGTGCGGCGGCGGAGGGTGGCGGCGCCGAGGGCGAGGACGAGGAGCGCGCAGGCGGCGACGACGACGGCGTCGCGGACGAAGTCGGCGGTCATGTCGGTGTGGGTGAGGACCTGGGTCATGCCGTCGACGGCGTAGGACATGGGCAGGACGTCGGAGAGGCCGTCGAGTACGGGCTGCATGGTGTCGCGGGGTGCGAACAGGCCGCACAGCAGCAGCTGCGGGAAGATCACGGCCGGCATGAACTGGACGGCCTGGAACTCGGAGGCGGCGAAGGCGGAGACGAAGAGGCCGAGGGCGGTGCCGAGGAGGGCGTCGAGGAGGGCGACGAGCAGGAGCAGCCAGGGGGAGCCGATGACGTCGAGGCCGAGGAGCCAGAGGGCGAGGCCGGTGGCGAGGAGGGACTGGACGACGGCGACCGCGCCGAAGGCGAGGGCGTAGCCGGCGATGAGGTCGCCCTTGCCGAGCGGCATGGCGAGGAGGCGTTCGAGGGTGCCGGAGGTGCGTTCGCGGAGGGTGGCGATCGAGGTCACGAGGAACATCGTGATGAGGGGGAAGATCCCGAGGAGGGACGCGCCGATGCTGTCGAAGGTGCGGGGGCTGCCGTCGAAGACGTAGCGCAGCAGGGTGAGCATCAGTACGGGGACCAGCAGCATCAGGGCGATGGAGCGCGGGTCGTGGCGGAGCTGGCGCAGTACGCGGCCGGCGGTGGCGAGGGTGCGGGCGCCGTTCATCGCTGGGTCTCCGTTTCGAGGGTGCCGGCCTTGGCGTTGGCTTCGTCGACGAGGCGGAGGAAGCCTTCCTCGACGGTGGCGGCGGCGGTGCGGGTGCGGAGGGCTTCGGGGGTGTCCTGGGCGAGGATGCGGCCGTCGCGCATGAGGAGCAGGTCGTGGCAGCGCTCGGCCTCGTCCATGACGTGGGAGGAGACGAGGATCGTGGTGCCGCGGCGGGCGGTGAGGTCGTGGAAGAGGTTCCACAGGTCGCGGCGCAGGACGGGGTCGAGGCCGACGGTGGGTTCGTCGAGGACGAGCAGCTCGGGCGTGCCGAGGAGGGCGACGGCGAGGGAGACGCGGCTGCGCTGGCCGCCGGAGAGGTTGCCGGCGAGGGCGGTGGCGCGGGTGGTGAGGTCGACGTCGGTGATGGCCTGCTCGACGGCGGCGCGGCGGCGTTCGGCGGCGGCGCGGCCGGGGTCGAGGACGGCGGCGAAGTAGTCGAGGTTCTGCCGGACGGTGAGGTCGTCGTAGACGGAGGGCGCCTGGGTGACGTAGCCGATGCGGGAGCGGAGTTCGGGGTGGCCGGCGGGGCGGCCGAGGACGTCGAGGGTGCCGGTGACGTGGGCCTGGGTGCCGACGACGGCGCGCATGAGGGTGGATTTGCCGCAGCCGGAGGGGCCGAGGAGGCCGGTGATGCGGCCGCGGGGGACGTCGAAGCCGATGCCGTCGAGGACGGTGCGGGGGTGGCGGCCGGTGCCGCGGCGGACGGTGAGGTCCTGGGCGTGGACGGCGGCGGGAGGGGGTTCCTCCGGCTGGTTATTCATCATGTGATGAATAATGCTCCCGGCTGTGCCGGGCGTCAATGAGCCGGGTGTTCGGGGTTCGGGTGAGCGGGGGCGGGGCGTGGGCTGGGGGTGGGGCTGGGGCGCTACTTCTTGCGCTTGGGCCGGCGCGCGGCCGGGTTGCCCGTACGGGCGCTGCGGCGACGGCTGAATTCGGCCACGGCCCGCTCGTACTCGGTGCGGCGGAGCTTCTCGCCCGGGGCCTCGGACAGGCTGCGCAGGAAGTACGCGGCGAGGGAGCCGATGAACCCGATGGTCTTCAGGCCCTTGAGGGCGGCCTCGTCGGAGGACGGGCGCGGGCGGCGGCCGAAGGACTCCCAGGTCTTGGCGAACGCGATGGCACTGGCGATCGCGAACAGCACGACGACGGAGATGCTGAGGAACGGGCCGACGTCGCCGATCTCCAGGCCCTCGTAGGCGAAGCGCAGCAGGTACGCGCCGATGACGGCGGCGGCGAGCGAGCCGACGGCCACGCCGGCGCGGCGCAGGGCGTAGCCGTTGTCGTGGTCCACCCAGGACGTGCCGAAGAACCGGATCGGCTCGGGCTGCGGGCCGGGGGCCGGCGCGGCGGGGCTCTGGCCCTGGCTCGGGCTCTGGTCCTGGCTCGGGTCTCGCTGCTGGTCGTCGCTCACGGTGCCGATTATCCCCCGGCGGGCAGGACCCGCCGGGGGCGTCTCACCTGGCAGAACGGTGACCTTGCCGTGACGGCAGGGTCAGCCGCAGCGGCCTGCCACGTAGCCGTCCGCGCCGGTGCGTACGTAGGCGTCGGACACAAACTGGCCGTTGCCGATGCAGTCCCACAGATCGGTCGTGCCGTACGGGCCCGAGACCGTGGTGCCGGGGCACTGGCAGCGGATCGTGACGCTGGCGCCCAGTGTCAGCACTCGGACCACGGAGTAGTTGGTGCCGGGGCCGGAGCGGACGTTCACCTGGTAGCCCGGCGCAACCGGGTACGACTGGAAGCCCGAGTCGGCCGCAGCGAGGCTCTGCGCCTGGCTGGAATCATTCTCGATGGACATGCGATTACTCCCCCCATGGGTTGCTGCGCTGCGCAACGCGCGCAGGGTAGCAAGCCCTTGGATGTTCCCACGGGCCATCGACTAGGCTCCGGCGGGGGTGGTGAGCGGTGCAGTCGCGGCGCGCGGACTACGCCGGGTTTCCGGAGTACGCCGGCCAGTACCGGCTCGAATCCGTGCTCGGCTCCGGTGGCATGGGCGTCGTCCACCTGGCCGCCTCCAGTTCGGGGCTGAAACTCGCCGTCAAGGTCGTACACGCCCAGCACGCGGTGGATCCGGAGTTCCGGGCGCGGTTCCGGCAGGAGGTCACGGCCGCGCGGCGGGTGAGCGGGGCCTTCACCGCGCCCGTCGTCGACGCCGACCCGGACGCCGAGCGGCCCTGGATGGCCACCCTCTTCATCGACGCCCCCACCCTGTCCGAGCGGGTACGCGAACGCGTGCTGGACCCCGTCGAGCTGACCCGGCTCGCCGCCGGGCTGGCGGAGGCCCTGCGCGACATCCACCGGGCCGGGGTGGTGCACCGGGACCTGAAGCCGAGCAACGTGCTGATGGCGCCGGACGGGGTGCGGGTCATCGACTTCGGCATCTCGCGCCCGGCGGACAGCGACCTGCGGACCGAGACAGGCAAGCTGATCGGGACCCCGCCGTTCATGGCGCCGGAGCAGTTCCAGCGGCCGCGCGAGGTGGGGACGGCGGCGGACGTGTTCGCGCTGGGCGCGGTGCTGGTGCACGCGGCGACCGGGCGCGGGCCCTTCGACTCCGACAGCCACTACCTGGTGGCGTACCAGGTGGTCCACAGTGAGCCCGACCTGACGGGGCTGCCGGCCCGGCTCGTGCCGATCGTGGCACGCTGCCTGGCGAAGGACCCGGCGGAGCGGCCGACCGCCGAGGCGCTGATCGCGGAGATGCGCGCCGTCGCGTACCCGACCGGCGAGGACACCCAGGCGTTCATCCCCCGGCCGCGCCTGCCGGCCGCCGACGAGGTCGTCACACACCTGAGGGATGCGGTCGCGCCATCCGCCGGGCCCGATCCCCGGACCGGCGCGAAGCCCCGACGGCGGCGCCCGGCGGCACTCGCGGCCGCTCTGGGACTGCTCCTCGCAGTGATGGGCGGGTACGGCGCCTACCGATACCTGGGCTCGGTAGGGGAAACACCGCGCACGGAGACCACGCAACGGACGGAGGCGGCCTTCACCCCTTGGGCCGTCGGAGTGGGCGACCGGGGCCCTGGCAACCGTGCCGCGGCATGTTCCTGGCTGGCCGGCGGCCTGTACTGCTCGGCGCAAGGCTTGGCAGTGACCCGGCTGGACCCGGCCCACGGCTCGACGATGTGGTCCGTACCGGCGGCGGCCCCCGCCGACCACACGGCGGCCGACAGCGCACCCAGGTACGGGGGCGGGCTTCTCATCTCCATCGCCTCCGGCAGCCGACTGCTCCACGCGGTGGATCCCAGTACCGGGGCAGAGCGCTGGCAGCGTCCGCTCCGGGACACCGTTCAAACGGTGGTCACCGGCGAGCGGGTGCTGTTGGCCGGGCCCACCGGGGAAGTCACCGTCCTCGACGCGGCCACTGGCGCCCAGCGCTGGACGAAGAAGATCGGCGGAGTGGGATCTGTCTGGTGGTCCGGCCCGGACGAGGCGGGACGCCCCTCCCTGTACGTGGCCTCACGGAACTCCGACGGCAGGTCGACGCACCTGGCCTCGGTCGCTCCCGAGAACGGAACCGAGCGCTGGCAGCTACGCACGTCGGGCGTGTTGCGCCCGATGGGGGTCGTCGGCGGGGGCGCGTACCTCCTCGACGACGACACGGCCGGCGGGGCCCGCGCAGTCGTCCGGGTCGACCTGGCGAACCGGACCCTGCGCCGGGCGGCGCTGGCGGCGCCGTTGTTCGACGCCGAAGCCGTCCTCGGGCCCGATGGCACCGTCTACGCCTTCGGGACGGGCGGGCGTCTGGTGGCCGTCGGCCTGGACGGGCAGCGGTGGCAGCTGGAGACGGGCATGGCCTCCGCCTCACGGCCGGTGCTCGCGGACGGACGGCTCTACCTGACCGCGCCGGACGGCCGACTGCTGGCCGTCGACGCCGCCACCGGGCGGCTGGCCGGCCAGACCAAGCCGCGCATGGCCTCGCAGGGCACCTTCAGCGCCACCCTCCCCTCCCCCGTCGTCGCCGACGGCCGCGTCTACGCCTCCGCCCCCGACGGCACGGTCTTCGCCCTGGAAACGCGGAACCCCGCCGGGTGGTAGGCCACCTCGGCGGGGTTCACGGGATCCGGGAGGCTCAGCCCAGCTTCGTCACGTCGCGGACCGCGCCCTTGTCGGCGCTGGTGGCCATCGCCGCGTAGGCGCGCAGGGCCGCCGAGACGGTGCGCTCGCGGGTCTTCGGCGCGTACACGCCGCCGAGCTCCGCGTGGCGGGCGGCCAGCTCCTCCTCGGAGACCAGCAGCTCGATCGACCGGTTCGGGATGTCGATGCGGATCCGGTCGCCGTCCCGGACGACGGCGATGTCGCCGCCCGAGGCCGCCTCCGGGGAGGCGTGGCCGATGGACAGGCCCGAGGTGCCGCCGGAGAACCGGCCGTCCGTCACCAGGGCGCAGACCTTGCCGAGGCCGCGGCCCTTGAGGAAGGACGTCGGGTAGAGCATCTCCTGCATGCCGGGGCCGCCGCGCGGGCCCTCGTAGCGGATGACGACGACGTCGCCCGGCTGGACCTCCTTGCGGAGGATCTTGTCGACGGCCTCATCCTGCGACTCGCAGACGACGGCCGGGCCCTCGAAGGTCCAGATCGACTCGTCGACGCCCGCCGTCTTCACCACGCAGCCGTCGACCGCGAGGTTGCCGCGCAGCACGGCCAGGCCGCCGTCCTTGGAGTACGCGTGCTCCACGGAGCGGATGCAGCCGCCCGCCGCGTCCAGGTCGAGGGTCTCCCAGCGCTCGGACTGGGAGAAGGCGGTCGCGGAGCGCTTGCAGCCGGGGGCCGCGTGCCACAGCTCCATGGCCTCCTCGGACGCCGTGCCGGAGCGGGCGTCCCACTTCGCGAGCCAGTCGTCCAGGCCCTCGGAGTGGACGGTGCTGACGTCCTTGTTGAGGAGCCCGCCGCGGTGCAGCTCACCGAGGATGGCGGGGATGCCGCCGGCGCGGTGCACGTCCTCCATGTAGTACGTGCCGCCCGGGGCGACGTTCGGGGCGACCTTGGCCAGGCAGGGCACGCGGCGCGAGACGGCGTCGATGTCCTTGAGGTCGTAGTCCAGGCCCGCCTCCTGCGCGGCGGCCAGCAGGTGCAGGATCGTGTTGGTCGAGCCGCCCATGGCGATGTCCAGGGCCATGGCGTTCTCGAAGGCCTCGCGGGAGGCGATGTTGCGCGGCAGGACGGACTCGTCGCCGCCCTCGTAGTAGCGCTTGGTGATCTCCACGACCGTGCGGCCGGCGTCCTCGTACAGGGCGCGGCGGGCGGTGTGCGTGGCGAGGACCGAGCCGTTGCCGGGGAGGGCGAGACCGATGGCCTCGGCGAGGCAGTTCATCGAGTTGGCGGTGAACATGCCCGAACACGAACCGCAGGTCGGACAGGCGTTCTCCTCGATGCGCAGGACGTCCTCGTCCGAGATGTTCTCGTTGGAGGCGTCGACCATGGCGTCGATCAGGTCCAGCTTGCGGACGGTGCCGTCCACCAGGGTCGCCTGGCCGGCCTCCATCGGGCCGCCGGAGACGAAGACCACCGGGATGTTCAGGCGCAGCGCGGCCATCAGCATGCCGGGGGTGATCTTGTCGCAGTTGGAGATGCAGATCAGGGCGTCGGCGCAGTGCGCCTCGACCATGTACTCCACGCTGTCCGCGATCAGGTCGCGCGAGGGCAGGGAGTACAGCATTCCGGCGTGGCCCATGGCGATGCCGTCGTCGACCGCGATGGTGTTGAACTCGCGGGGGATCGCGCCGGCGGCGCGGATGGCGTCGGAGACGATGCGGCCGACCGGCGCCAGGTGGGTGTGGCCGGGGACGAACTCGGTGAAGGAGTTGGCGACCGCGATGATCGGCTTGCCGATGTCCTCGCTCGCTACGCCCGAAGCGCGCATCAGCGCACGAGCGCCTGCCATGTTGCGGCCGTGGGTGACGGTGCGGGACCTCAGCTCGGGCATGCGGTTTCACTCCCCATGAGTACGGCTGTACGGTCAGCCGCGACTGTGGATATGGCTCGGTTACGAGGCTACGCCCACCGCCCGCGATCCGGACAGCTCGTCCGGATGGCGGGACGGGAGGGTCATTCCTCGGTCACTCCCCCGGCCCTCCCCCGGCCCTCCCCCGTCACTCCTCGGTGAGGTAGCGCTGCAGCGTGGGAGCCACCAGGGCGACGATGCTCTCCTGATCGGCGGACGCGAGCGGCTCGACCTGCACCACGTACCGCAGGATCGCGATGCCGACCATGTGCGAGGCGGCCAGCTCCGCCCGGAACGTCGGATCCGGGACGTCCAGGTCCGCGGCGATCCGCTCCAGCAGCCGGCGCAGCACCAGCGTGCGCAGCACCTTCGCGGCGGCCTCGTGCGTCAGCGCGGACCGGATCACGGCGAGCAGCGGCGCACGCGTCACCGGGTTCTCCCACACCCCGAGGAAGTAGCGGACCAGCCGCTCCCCGATCCCGTCCGGGCCCTCCCCGAGGATGGCCGGAACCACCAGGGCGGGCTCCATGCTCACCTCGACGGCGGCGGCGAACAGGTCGTCCTTGCTGCCGAAGTAGTGGTGCACGAGCGCCGGATCCACCCCGGCCACCTTCGCGATGCCGCGCACGGACGTCTTGTCGTAACCGCGCTCCGCGAACACCTCGCGGGCCGCCAGCCGGATCCGTTCCTGGGTACCGGGGCCGTCGTCGGCCTCGTCCTGCCGCGGCCGGCCGGGACCCCGCCGCCGCTTCACGGGCTCGCTCACCGGCGCCCGGCCGACCTGGCGAGGTGCGCCCGCGTGAAGGCCAGCGCCTCGGCGAGGTCGGCCTCCCGCTCGGCGGATGACATGGCGCGCCGCGTGTTGACCTCGATCACCACGTGCCCGTCGAAGGAACTCCGGGCCAGCCCCTCCAGCAGCTCGGCACAGGGCTGCGTACCGCGTCCGGGGACGAGGTGCTCGTCCTTCGCCGACCCGTTGCCGTCGGCGAGGTGGACGTGCGCCAGCCGGTCGCCCATCCGGTCGATCATCGCGCTGGCGTCGGTCCGGGCGGTGGCGGTGTGGGACAGGTCGACGGTGAAGTGCCGGTAGTCGTCCTTCGTCACGTCCCACTCGGGCGCGTACGCGAGCATCTCGCGTTCCCGGTAGCGCCACGGGTACATGTTCTCGACGGCGAACCGCACATCCGTCTCGTCCGCCATCCGCCAGATCCCGGACACGAAGTCCCGGGCGTACTGCCGCTGCCAGCGGAACGGCGGATGCACGACGACGGTCGACGCCCCCAGCCGCTCGGCCGCGGCCTGCGCCCGCTGGAGCTTGATCCACGGATCGGTGGACCACACCCGCTGGGTGATGAGCAGACAGGGCGCGTGCACGGCCAGGATCGGCACCTGATGGTGGTCCGACAGGCGGCGCAGCGCGTCGACGTCCTGGCTCACCGGGTCCGTCCAGACCATGACCTCCACCCCGTCGTAGCCGAGACGGGCGGCGATCTCGAAGGCGGTCGCCGTGGACTCCGGGTACACGGAGGCGGTGGACAGGGCGACCTTCGGGGTCCGGCTGTTCGGGATACGGAGCGGATCTGCCACGGTGACAGGTTACGGGGCCCCTCCCCGGCGAACCGTAAGCGGCAGCACTTTCGTCATACTTTTCGAATGAAAACCGGGCCACTGCCCGAGGCCCGCCCCCACCCGGCTCCCGCGTCCTGACCGACTCGGGCCCGGTCCCCTTGGAAGCCGAGCGGCTCCGGTTGCACGCAATCAGCCAAGGCCGACGTGATCCGGCGATCCGGAGCAATCTGGAGCCACGCCGCACCGGCTCCAGCCATCCTGGATCCCCGACCAGCACGGACGGAGCTCCACCATGACCCTGCGGTTCATCGGCACGACCTCCGACGACGGCGAATGCCCCACCCTCTACGAAATCGTGGAGACCGGCGACATCGTGGTCCAGGGCGACCGCCTCACCGACCCGGCAGCCCTGGCCCAATTGCGTGACGTGAAGGAGTCCGAGACCTTCGTCGTCATCCCGCGCGAACTCCTGACCCGCTTCGCCCCGAAGGAATGACCCCGTGGCCGACCTGATGCCCTTCTCGGAATCCGTCCACCTCCTGGCGAGCGGCCTGGGCAATGTCGAGGCAGGTGAGGACATCCGCAACATCACTCGCACTGATGCTGTCCGACACGGTCTTCCCGACTTCGACTTCTGGCTCTTCGACTCCCGCACCATGGTCAAATTCACGTTCGACACGGATGGACACACCCTCGGCGTGTACGTGATCGAGGACCCGATGGAAGTACTGGCGGCATGCCAAGCCCGCGACGTCGCCTGGCACTTCGCCATCCCTACAGCCGAGTTCATGGCCCAGGTACCGTCTGCTGTGTGAGCAGCACCGACTACCAGCACGCGAGGGAGGCCCTCGGTGCCCGGCTCCGCGAGCTGCGTATCGAGGCCGGCCTCAACGGCAAGACACTCGCAGCGCGCTCCACCTCCACGTGGCGCGGCTACGAGACGGGCGTCATCCCCGGCCTGTTCCAAACCCCCGACTACGCCCGTCACGTGTTCCTCAACGGCTCGAACAGGCATCGCTCACCGAAGGACACGGAGGAAGCCGCCCTGCGCGTCCTGCTCTGCCCCTCCGAGACCATGGCCGGCCAACTCGACCGGCTGTCGGGACTCATCGGTCGCGACACCGTCGAGCTGGGCATCATTCCGCTCGGCGCTCCCATGGCGACGACGCCAAAGCACGGGTTCTGGATCTACGACGAGCGACGAGTCACCGTCGAGACGATCAGTGTCGAACTCCGCCTCGATTCCGCCGGGGACGTCGGCCTCTACCAGCGGGTGTGGGACAAACTCAGTGAAGCCGCCGCGTACGGCCCGCACGCGCACCGACTGATCGCCCGCGCTCGGGCGGCCTTGCCCTCTTCATAAGCAACCAGCCACAAGACGTCCTGCTGGTCGCGCAATCGCGCGCAATCGCCGAGCAGATAGGTGCCCTCGCCTCCTAGCGTGCTGGTCATGCCGACACGTCCAAGCGCGGTAAACCCCTTCAGCAGCAGCCAACTGGAGGCGCTCCACCAAGCGGCCCTCATCCTCTCGACGCAAGGGCTGCAGCTCGCCCCTCCCGTCATCCACCCGGACGGCACCCGCACCACCGACTGTCCCGGTTGCGGCCTGCCCTCCCCCGTCACCTTCAAGTACGGCGGCCCCATGGCCGACTGCCGGCTGTGCGGATACGGCTGGGCCGTCGAGTGCCCGTGACGACACCCCCGACGTAACCGGCCGGCCGATGGACCGGCCCACCTCCCCGATGCCCGCACTGCGGAGCCGAACCGCTGCCGGACCCCCGCAGGACGAACCGTGGACGCGCCCTCCTCCGCCGGACAACGAATGAACCGCGAGATCTGCCGCGAAGCCCTGGGCGGCATCAGCGTCGGCGAGAACGACCAGCACGCCTGGCTGGACGACCCGAGCAACCCCCGGGGGCCCAGGCGGCCGTCAGACGCCAAGCCGAGAGGAGCGCGTAGCGATCTGTCGCGCACCCGGTCCGGGATCGGGACTTCTGAGGGCCCGGACGCCCAGCCGGCCGGCGCCCGACCCCTCGCCTCGTCGCTGATGGGGCCGCTCCTGCCTCCCCTCCCCCTGTGACCGTTCCTTTTGGGGGGTTCCCGCTCCCAGCCCCGCCCCCGCCTCCGCCGACAAGGGCCCGGTGCCGTCCCTACGGCAGGTGGTCCAGGCGGCGGAGGATTACGCCCTCGCGGAGGGCCCAGGGGCAGATCTCCAGTTCGTCCACGCCGAAGAGGTCCATCGTCGCCTCCGCGACCAGCGCGCCCGCCAGGAGCTGGGCCGCGCGGCCTTCCGAGACGCCGGGGAGGGCGGCGCGTTCCGTGGTGGTCATCGCCGTCAGGCGGGGCACCCACTCCTCCAGGGACTTCCGCGTCAGCTCGCGCTGCACGTACAGGCCGTCGGCCTCGCGGGCCGCGCCCGCGATGCGGGCCAGCTGCTTGAAGGTCTTCGACGTCGCCACCACGTGGTCCGGCGCCCCGAAGCGGCTGAACTCGCCGACGGTCCGGGCGATCTGCGCCCGGACGTGCCGCCGCAGTGCCCGTACGTCCGCCGGGTCGGCAGGGTCGCCCGGGAGCCAGGCCGAGGTGAGGCGGCCCGCGCCCAGCGGCAGGGACACGGCCGCGTCGGGGTCCTCGTCGATGCCGAACGCGATCTCCAGGGAGCCGCCGCCGATGTCGAGGACCAGCAGCTTCCCGGCCGACCAGCCGAACCACCGCCGGACCGCGAGGAAGGTCAGCCGGGCCTCGTCCTCGCCGCTGAGCACCGGCAGGTCGATGCCGGTCTCCTCCTTGACCCGGGCGAGGACCTCGTCGGCGTTCGGGGCCTCGCGCACCGCGCTCGTCGCGAACGGCAGCACGTCCTCGCAGCCCTTGTCCTCGGCCGCCTGCACCGCGCCGGCGATCGCCGAGACGAGGCGCTCCACGCCCTCCGGGCTGACGGCGCCGCGCTCGTCGAGCAGCTCGGCGAGGCGCAGCTGCACCTTGTGCGAGTGCGCGGGCTGCGGGCGCGCGCCGGGGTGCGCGTCCACCACCAGCAGATGGATCGTGTTCGAACCCACGTCAAGGACACCGAGTCTCATACGGGAAACGCTACTGGGCCGAACGCGGAGCGGTGGAGGAAGGGGCGCTTAGGCTGGGCTTGTGCCAAATACGAAGAAGGCCAGCAAGAGCAAGACCGAGACCACGAAGAAGAACAGCAAGGTGTCGGACGAGAAGGGGCTCGACTTCCCCCGGGCCTGGGTGGAGTTCCCCGATCCCGCCGACGACGAGCAGGTCTTCCGCTGCGACCTGACCTGGCTGACCTCCCGCTGGACGTGCATCTTCGGCAGCGGCTGCCAGGGCATCCAGGCGGGCCGGGCGTCCGACGGTTGCTGCACCCTCGGCGCGCACTTCTCCGACGAGGACGACGAGAAGCGGGTCGCCGAGCACGTCGCCCGGCTCACGCCCGAGCTGTGGCAGTTCCACGACGTCGGCAGCGAGTCGGGCTGGACCCAGCTGGACGACGACGGGGACAAGCAGACCCGCCGCTGGGACGGCGCCTGCATCTTCCTGAACCGGCCCGGTTTCCCCGCCGGCGCGGGCTGTTCCCTGCACATCCTGGCCCTGCGCAGCGGGCAGGAGCCGCTGGAGACGAAGCCGGACGTGTGCTGGCAGCTGCCGATCCGGCGGACGTACGACTGGATCGACCGGCCGGACGACACCCGGGTGCTCCAGGTGTCGATCGGCGAGTACGACCGGCGCGGCTGGGGCCCGGGCGGCCATGACCTGCACTGGTGGTGCACGTCGGCGACGTCCGCGCACGGTGCCGGCGACCCGGTGTACGTGTCGTACCGGGCGGAGCTGACGGAGCTGATGGGCAAGGAG
The DNA here is from genome assembly GCF_050275515.1 of Streptomyces sp. NPDC004126. Lineage (NCBI taxonomy): Bacteria > Bacillati > Actinomycetota > Actinomycetes > Kitasatosporales > Streptomycetaceae > Streptomyces > Streptomyces sp. NPDC004126. The sequence continues at coordinate 14,830 of NZ_JBNNPF010000018.1, forward strand.
GCCTACGCGGAGCTGGTGAAGCTGTGCGAGGCGCGGCTGGCGTCGCTGCTGCCGATGGCCCCGCACCCGGCCGACCCGCAGTAGGGCGGGGCCGGGGCGCCTCAGCCGGCCGGAGTCCCCGCCCCCGGGTCGGGGGAAACCGTTCCTCCTGAAGACGGCGCCGGGGTCGCCGGGTCCGTCGGGGTCGGCGTGGGCGTCGGGGTCGGCGTGGGGTCCGGGGCCGTCGGCGTGGGCGTCGGGGTCGGTGTCGGGTCCGGGGCCGGGGGCGTCGGCGTGGGGTCCGGGGCGGGCGGGGTCGGCTCGGTGGTGGGGGCCGGGCGGCCGCGGCCCTGGAGGGAGATCACCGCGCCGCCGGGGTCGACGCCGACCCGGGCCGTCCAGGCGCCGACGGGCTGGGCCGCGGTGTCGACGGTGATCCGCAGGGTGACCGATTCTCCGGGTGCGAGGGTGCCCGCCGTCTGGCTCGCCCGCAGCCAGGGCGCGTCCGACCAGAGCCGCCAGTCGACCGGGCTGCCGCCGGAGGCGGTGAGGGTGAGCAGGGTGGTGGCCCCGCGGGTGGCGGCGGCGACGGTGAGGCGGCCGGGTGCGCCCGGGCCGTCGGCCTCGGGGGTGGCCGGGGCGCCGGCGCTGATGACCTCGACGGAGACGTCGGGGGCTTCGCTGCCGGGGGCGAAGCCGGGTTCTCCGGTGGTGTGGGCGGTGTTGCCGGTGTTCTCGTACCCGGTGAGGGGGCGGCCGGCGACGTACGGGGGCGGGATCTGAGACTCGCTGGCGGAGATGCGGGTGCCGTCGCCGCCGACGGGTTCGCCGGTGGCGGGTGCGCCCCGGTACGCGGCCCACAGCGCGAGTACGGGCGCCGCCACGACGGTGGCCACGACGGTGGTGGTCACGGCGCGGGCCCGGAACCGGTCGCGGCGGGCGGCGCGGTCCTTGGGGTCCATGGGGAAGCCGGTGCGGTCGAAGCGCGGGCCGGGGCGGCCGCCGCGGCGGCGGCCGGAGCGCAGCATGGCGGCGTGGACGGCGGTGCGGGGGGCGGGGACGAGGGGGAGGGCGGCGTTGATGCCGCCGGAGCCGGGCCAGGGCGCGCCGGCGCCGACGCGTTCGGCGACGCGGCGGCAGCGCGGGCAGTCGTCGACGTGGCGGACGAGCTCGGCGCGCAGGGTGGCGGACAGCAGGACCTGGCCGGGTCCGGGGCCGTCGTCGTCGCCGGTGATGCGGGAGACGGCCGGGCAGTTGGCGGTCTCGACGACGGCGAGGGCGGCGCGGGTGCGTTCGACTTCGCAGGCGGCGCCGGAGAGCAGGTCCCGGGCGGTGGTGGGGGCGGTGCCGAGGACGGCGGCGAGTTCGGTGACGCCGAGCCGGTGGCGGACGGCGAGTTCGAGGGCTTCGCGCTGTTCGGGGGTGGTGCCGGCGGCTTCGGGCCAGGCGAGCCGGGCGAGCTCGGTGCGGTGGTAGGCGCTGACGTCGAGAGGGCGGTGCGCCCGGGGCGCATGCTCGGGGTCGGTGTGCTCCGGCGTGCGCCGGGCTGCGGAATGCGCCCCTTGGCGTACGCGCCTGCGCTCGGCCAGCCGGCGCAGGCAGGCCCAGCGGGCGAGGGCGTAGAGCCAGGCCCGCCGGTCGCTCTCGTCGGGACATCGGCCGGGGTGCCGCTCGGCCACGGCGAGGACGTCGCCGAGCACGTCGGCGGCGGCGTCGTGGTCGCACAGGACCGACAGGCAGTACGTGAAGAGCCCGTCCAGGTAGGGCTCGTGCCGGAAGGGCGGGGGATCGGGGAGCTCCAGCCGGAGGGTGTCACCGGCGTCGGCCGCAGCAGCCGTACCGCCCGCACCGCTCACACCAGCCGCACCGCTCGCACCACCTGCACCACTCGCCCCGGGTGCCCCTACCGCATCGGACGCGCCACCGGCAACAGGCGCACCCTGCGCACCACCCGTGTCGCCGCGCGTGCCACCACCCGCGCCACCCGCCGGACCCGTCCATTCCGCTCGGGGTGTGCGCCTGTGCGCCGGGTGTGCGCCGGTGCGCGATACGGGGTCTCCCTGGTCGCTGCTGTTCACTCGGCGAACCGTAGGCGGCGCGCCGGTGACCCTCCGGAAGCCTTCCGGGCTTTTAGCCCTTAAGGGTGAACAGATCGCCACTCCGCTGACAGCGGCCCTGACGGCGGACCGCGCCGGCCGCCCGGCCGCGATGCCCGCCTGCCGGACCGGTCGGGCGTTGTCGGTGGCGGCGGCTACCGTGGGCGGCATGGCTGCCCGTACATCTCGCTCATCCGCCAAGGACCGGCCGTCCTACCGCTGCTCCGAGTGCGGCTGGGCCACCGTGAAATGGCTCGGCCGGTGCCCCGAGTGCCAGGCGTGGGGGACCGTCGAGGAGATGGGCGCGCCCGCCGTACGGACCACCGCGGCCGGCCGCGTCTCGGCCGCCGCGCTGCCGATCGCCCAGGTCGACGGCAGGACCGCGACCGCCCGCAGCACCGGCGTGGACGAGCTGGACCGCGTGCTCGGCGGCGGCCTCGTCCCCGGCGCCGTGGTCCTGCTGGCCGGCGAGCCGGGCGTCGGCAAGTCGACGCTGCTGCTGGACGTCGCCGCCAAGGCGGCCACCGGCGACCACCGCACGCTCTACGTCACCGGCGAGGAGTCGGCGAGCCAGGTGCGGCTGCGGGCCGACCGCATCAACGCCCTGAACGACCACCTGTACCTCGCCGCCGAGACCGACCTGTCCGCCGTACTGGGCCACCTCGACGCGGTGAAGCCCTCGCTGCTGGTCCTGGACTCCGTACAGACCATCGCCTCCCCCGAGATCGACGGCGCGCCCGGCGGCATGGCCCAGGTCCGCGAGGTCGCCGGCGCGCTGATCCGCGCCTCGAAGGAGCGGGGCATGGCCACCCTGCTCGTCGGCCACGTCACCAAGGACGGCGCCATCGCCGGCCCCCGCCTGCTGGAGCACCTCGTGGACGTGGTGCTCAGCTTCGAGGGCGACCGGCACGCGCGGCTGCGCCTGGTGCGCGGTGTGAAGAACCGCTACGGCGCCACGGACGAGGTCGGCTGCTTCGAGCTGCACGACGAGGGCATCACCGGGCTCGCCGACCCCAGCGGACTGTTCCTGACCCGGCGCGCCGAGGCGGTGCCGGGCACCTGCCTGACCGTGACGCTGGAGGGCAAGCGCCCGCTGGTCGCCGAGGTGCAGGCGCTCACCGTCGACTCGCAGATCCCCTCCCCGCGCCGCACCACCTCGGGCCTGGAGACCTCGCGGGTCTCGATGATGCTGGCGGTGCTGGAGCAGCGCGGGCGGATCACCGCGCTGGGCAAGCGGGACATCTACAGCGCGACCGTGGGCGGCGTGAAGCTGACGGAGCCGGCCGCCGACCTGGCGATCGCGCTGGCGCTGGCCTCGGCGGCGAGCGACGTGCCGCTGCCGAAGAACCTGGTCGCCATCGGGGAGGTCGGCCTGGCCGGCGAGGTGCGGCGGGTGACCGGCGTGCAGCGGCGCCTGGCCGAGGCGCACCGGCTCGGCTTCACGCACGCGCTGGTCCCGGCGGATCCGGGGAAGGTGCCGCCGGGCATGAAGGTGACCGAGGTGGCGGACATGGGGGACGCGCTGCGGGTCCTGCCGCGCGGGCGGTCGCGTACGCCGGCCAGGGAGCGGGCGGCGGCCGAGTAGCCCGTCCCCGGCGGCGCGGGCCGGACCCGCGGCCGGAATCCCTCCCTCCGCAGACGGGCCCAAACGCCAGGTCAGCGGGCTGACGTCAGCCGGACGCGGCCGGAGCCGCCGCCCGGCGGGGGTCCCCCGACGGGCGGGCCGCAGGGCCCGTACGGGCCCTCGTGGCGGCGGTACGGGCCAAGCCCCGGCGGGCGCGCAGCGTGCGCCGGTAGACTTTGTGCTGGTCCGCCCGGCCGTACGCGGCGGCGCAACCCGCGACCGGAGGAGTGCAGTGGCAGCCAAGGACGGGGCAGCAGCACCCGGGAAGTCCGGCGCGAGCTCCAAGCACGAGGCGTTGATGCGCGCCTCGCTGAGCGCGGTCGCGCCTGGTCAGCCCCTGCGCGACGGGCTGGAGCGGATCGTCCGCGGCAACACGGGCGGCCTGATCGTCCTCGGCATGGACAAGGCCGTCGAGGCGATGTGCACCGGCGGCTTCGTGCTGGACGTGGAGTTCACCGCGACCCGGCTGCGCGAGCTGTGCAAGCTCGACGGGGCGCTCATCCTCGACAAGGACATCACCAAGATCCTGCGGGCCGGCGTGCAGCTGGTGCCCGACGCGTCGATCCCCACGGAGGAGACGGGCACCCGTCACCGCACGGCGGACCGCGTCTCCAAGCAGTGCGGCTTCCCGGTGGTGTCGGTGTCGCAGTCGATGCGGCTGATCGCCCTGTACGTGGACGGCGAGCGGCGCGTCCTGGAGGAGTCCGGGGCGATCCTGTCGCGCGCGAACCAGGCGCTGGCCACGCTGGAGCGGTACAAGCTCCGCCTGGACGAGGTCGCGGGCACGCTGTCGGCGCTGGAGATCGAGGACCTGGTCACGGTCCGCGACGTCACCGCCGTCGCGCAGCGGCTGGAAATGGTTCGCCGGATCGCGACGGAAATCGCCGAGTACGTGGTCGAACTGGGCACGGACGGGCGACTGCTCTCGCTCCAGCTGGACGAGCTGACGGTCGGCATCGAGCAGGAGCGGGAGCTGGTGATCCGGGACTACGTTCCGGAACCGACGGCGAAGCGTTCCCGCACGGTGGAGGAGGCGCTGCCGGCGCTGGACGCGCTGACGCATCCGGAACTGCTGGAGCTGGCGATCGTCGCGAAGGCGCTGGGGTACACGGGCTCGCCGGAAACCCTGGACTCGGCGGTGTCGCCGCGCGGGTACCGGCTGCTGGCGAAGGTGCCGAGGCTGCCGGGGGCGATCATCGAGCGGCTGGTGGAGCACTTCGGCGGCCTGCAGAAGCTGCTGGCGGCGTCGGTGGACGACCTCCAGACGGTGGACGGCGTGGGCGAGGCCCGTGCGCGCAGCGTCCGCGAGGGGCTGTCCCGCCTGGCGGAGTCCTCGATCCTCGAACGCTACGTGTAACCCGTAGCCGGGCCCGCTTGCGCGCCGCCGCGCCGCGCCGGGCGGGGCCGGTGGGTCCGGTGCGGGTGCGCTGCCGCTGCGCGGGGCGAGGTCCCCTACCCGCCCTTCGCCCGTTCCCCGGGGGCTCCGCCCCCGGACCCCCGCGCCTCAAACGCCGGCGAGGCTGATCTCAGCCTCGCCGGCGTTTGAGGCGCGGGGTCTGGGGGCGGAGCCCCCAGGAGGGGTCCGGGCGCAGCCCGGGGAACGGGCGAAGGGCGGGTAGGGGACCCAGCCCCGCGCAGCGGCAGCCCGCCCCCCGGCAGCGCACCGCTCAGGCCCGCGCGGCAGCGCAGCGCCACCGATGAGTTCCGGGCCCCCGGCCGGTCATCCCCGCGTGGAGATCAGAATCCTGGCCCTGGAGGGGCCCGCCCCGGACATCCCCGCCCTCTGCGCCCGCGTCCGCGAGGCCTCCCGCGACGGCCCGGTGACCTGCGACGCCGGCGGCGTAACGGCCCCCACCCTCGCCACCGTCGACGCCCTCGCCCGCATGGCCCTGGCGGCCCGCCACCACGGCACCCCCTTCACCGTCACCGGCGCCACCCCGGCGCTACGCGCCCTGCTGCACCTCGTCGGCCTCGGAGAGCTCCTCCGGCAGCCCGAACAGCGGGAACCACCGCGCCGTGTCCAGGAAGGCGTTCAGCCCGACGATCCGCCCCTCTGACACCTCCAGCACCTGCAGAGCCCACGGCACGTGCCCGGGCAGGCCGTCCTCCCGAGGCCGGTACTGCCCGAAGGCCGGCAGCCCGTTCGCCGTGGTCGGAACCAGCCGCGAGCCCTTGCAGCCGATGCCCTGCTCCAGGTGCCACGCGGCGATGTCGGCCGGCCCCCGCAGCCACAGGTCGAACGGCGGCATCGAGAGCACCGCGTCCTCGTGCAGCAGCTCCGTGAGCCGCGAGATGTCGTACGCCTCGAAGGCCGACAGGTACTGCTCCAGCAGCTTCGACTGCTCCGCGTCCAGCGGATCCTTCGGCTCGCTCGGCCGCAGCGCCTGCCCCGACAGCGTCGCCCGCGCCCGCTGGAGCGCGCTGTTCACCGACGCCACCGAGGTCTCCAGCAGCTGCGCGACCTCGTCCGCCTTCCAGGCCAGCACCTCGCGCAGGATCAGCACGGCCCGCTGCTTCGCCGGCAGGTGCTGGAGGGCCGCAACGAAGGCCAGCCGGACGGATTCCTTCGCCAGCGCCAGCTCCGCCGGGTCGGCGGTCTGCGGCAGCACCCGCCCGTCCGGCACCGGCTCCAGCCAGGTCACCTCGGGCCGCTCGTTGAGCACGGCGGAGGCCTGGTGCTGCGGCGCGGACAGGTCCATCGGCCGGGCCCGCCTGTTCCCCGCCTTCAGCAGGTCCAGGCAGACGTTGGTGGCGATCCGGTACAGCCACGACCGCAGCGACGACCGCCCCTCGAACTTCTCGTGGGCCCGCCAGGCACGGACGTACGTGTCCTGCACCGCGTCCTCGGCGTCGAAGGACGAGCCGAGCATCCGGTAGCAGTAGCCGGTCAGCTCGACGCGGTAGCGGTCCATCGCCGCGTCGAGTTCCGGTGACGAGGTAGCAAGGTCGCTCATGGCCGCCGTCCCCCAGGTGGATTCCGTCCCTTCGGAAGCTACCTGAGGGGTCTGACAACGGCAGCCGGAGCGGGGGAAACCGTCAGGTTCCGGGCTTGCGCCCGTACACGAACACGTCCTCGCCGTTGGTCAGCATGTTCCAGTAGGCCTTCGCGTCCGTCGTCGTCATGTTCACGCAGCCGCCCGAACCCGGCGGGTTCCACATGCTCTTCGTGACCGAGTGGAAGGCGATGCCCCCGTCGAAGAACTGCGAGTAGGGCATGGAGACGTTGTAGATCGTCGACCAGTGGTTGATGGACCGGTAGTAGATCTTCTTCAGGCCCGTCCGCGTCGGCGTCTCCGCCTTGCCGGTGCGCACCGGCACCGGACCGTACTTCAGCGTCGCCCCGTCCTGGATCCAGCTGAGCTGCCGGGTCAGGTCGACGCACGCGATCCGCCCCAGGTTGACGGGGCACTTCCCCTCGGCGTTCGGGTTCTTGCCCGCCGCCCGCTGCGCCAGCATCGTGCTCATCGTCTGCCAGGTCAGCGGCCCCGCGTACCCCATGGTCGGGGTGATCCCGTGGGTGGCCTGGAACGACTGGATCGCCGTGCAGTCGGCCGCCGACTGCACCCCGTCCACCGGCCGCCCGAGGAACTGCTCGACCTGCCGCTGGTAGGGCCCGGTGGTCACGTTGCAGGCGGCGGCCTGAGCCGGACCGCCCCCCGCGACCACCAGGGGCGCCGCCAGCGCCAGAGCCCCGCCGAACACCACCGCAGCCCGCCGCCGCGCGCGCACGCCTATCGCCGCCATCCGGTCCTCCCCTGCCGCGCCCGCACCGTGGGGGCGCCAATGCCTCCCAAGCTAGAGCGAGTTGCGCACGGCGCACAGACCTTGAACGGAGTTGGCCGCCGCGGGTCCGCCGCGGGTCCGCCGCGAGTCCGCCGGGGTCCGCCGGCGGACCGGTTCCGGGGGATTCCGAGGGGGGTCAGCGGGCCGCCGCGGCGCGGGCGCCGGGGGCGAGCATCCGGCGCCGTTCGGCACGGGCCGCGTGCGACCCGTACAGGGTGATCGAGACGACGCCCAGCACCGCCAGCAGCGCGATCCCGACCGTGGCCGCCCATCCCGAGGCGTGGTACGCCAGCGCGCCCAGGGTGCCGCCCGCGCTGGAGCCGAGGTAGTACGCGGACTGGTACAGCGCCGAGGCCTGCGCCCGGCCCGTCTTCGCCGTCCGGCTCACCGCCGCCGACGCCACCGCGTGCCCCGCGAAGAACCCGGCCGTGATCAGCACCAGCCCGGGCAGGATCAGCCACAGCGAGTCGCCGAGCGACAGCAGCAGCCCCAGCGCGGTCGTGGTCACCGCCAGGTACAGGGCCCCGCGCCGGCCCGCACGGGCCACCAGCTGCCCGGCCGCCGCCGAGGAGACCGTGCCCACCAGGTAGATCAGGAAGATCGACCCGACGACGCCCTGGCCCAGCGAGAACGGAGCCTCCACCAGCCGGTATCCGATGACCGTGTACACGGCCCCGAACACGGTCATGAACAGCGCGCCGATGCCGTACAGCCGCAGCAGCAGCGGGTCCCGCAGGTGTCCGGCGACGGTACGCCCCACCGCGCGCGGGTTCAGCGACGCCGGCCGGAAGAACCGCGCCCGGGGCAGCAGCACCAGGAAGGCCACCGCGCAGGCCAGCGCCATCACGCCGACGGCCAGCAGCCCGCCGCGCCAGCCCCACAGCTGCGCACCCCAGCCGGTGACGATGCGGCCGCTCATGCCGCCGATGGAGTTGCCCGCGACGAACAGGCCGATCGCACCGACCAGCGCCCTCGGCTTGACCTCCTCGGCCAGGTAGGCCATCGCGGAGGCGGGGATGCCCGCGATCGCGGCGCCCTGCACCGCGCGCAGCGCCACCAGCCACTCCAGGTTCGGCGCGAACGGCACCAGCAGGCCGATGCCGACGGCGACCACCATCGACCAGGTCATCATCCGGGTCCGGCCGAACCGCTCGGACAGCGCGCTGAGCGGCAGGACGAACAGGGCGAGGGCGCCGGTGGCCGCGGAGACCGTCCAGCTGGCCTGGCCGGCCGTCACGCCGAATCCGGCGGAGACCGCGGGCAGCAGGGCCTGGGTGGAGTAGAGGAGGGCGAAGGTCGCGAGGCCCGCGGCGAAGAGCGCGAGGCTCATCCGGCGGTAGCCGGGGCGGCCGGGGGAGTGGGGCTCGGGGGACGACGGGGTGGAGGCACCCGTGATCACGGGCGCCCCGGTATGAGCGGGAGGCATACGTCGACCGTAGGCCCCCCTTTTTCATGCGTCCAATGCACAAACAGGGGATAATCAATCCACCCACGCATCACCCCAGCCCAGGGCCTCGGATATCAATGAACCGTTACGAAGAAGACATGGCTGTGACACAAGGCCTGGCCCCGCGCCTGGCCCAGTTCGTCGCGGTCGCCCGCCACGAGCACGTCACCCGCGCCGCCCACGAGCTGGGCGTGCCGCAGTCCAGCCTGTCCCGGGCGATGGTCCGACTCGAACAGGACCTGGGCGTCTCGCTGTTCGCCCGCAAGGGCCGCACCGTCGCCCTCACCACGGCGGGCCGCACCTTCCTCGCCTCCGCGGAGGAGGCCCTCGCGGGGATCGCCCGCGCCGCCGGTTCCGTCCAGCAGGACGCCGACCCGTCCTTCGGCAAGGTCGCGTTCGGCTTCCTGCACACCCTGGGCCCCGAGACGGTGCCCGCCCTGATCCGCGCCTTCCGCGCCGACCACCCCCGGGTCCGCTTCGCCCTGGTCCAGAACTACGGCGAGGCCATGCTGGAGAAGCTCCGCGCCGGGGAGCTGGACCTCTGCCTGACCTCGCCCGTCCCCGACGCCCCCGACCTGGTCGCCCGCCGCCTCGACGAGCAGCGGCTGCGGCTGGTGGTCCCGGACGACCACCGCCTCGCGGGCCGCAAGCGCATCCGCCTCGCCGAGGCCGCCGAGGAAACCTTCGTCACCCTGGAGCCCGGCTACGGCCTGCGCCGCATCACCGACAACCTGTGCGCGGAGGCCGGGTTCACCCCGAAGGTGGCCTTCGAGGGCGAGGAGGCGGAAACCCTGCGCGGCCTGGTCGCGGCGGGCCTGGGCGTGGCCCTCCTCCCGCCGCCGCTGGTCCCCCGCCCGGGAGTGGTCGAGCTGACGGTGACGGCACCGCGCGCGGCCCGCGAGATCGGCGTGGCCTGGCTGGACGGCCACCCGGACACCCCGCCGGTCGCGGCCTTCAAACGCTTCCTCCTCTCCCGCCGCGGCCGCCTCATCCCGGAACTGGAGCCGCCGGCCTAGGCCGGACCGTCGGCCCCCGGGTCTTCCTCCCGGCACTGGGACCTATGCGCCGCCGACAGCAAGTACCCGGCCTGGAAGCGGGATTTGGCTCCCACCGCGCGCATGATCTCGGCGATGTGGCGTTGGCAGGTGCGCTCCGACATGCCGAGGCGGCGGGCGATGACCTTGTCCTCCAGGCCGTCGGAGAGGAGGCGGACGATGGTCTGGCGGAGTTCGTCGGAGACCGCGCGGGCCGCGTCGGGGCCGACGCTCGTGGGGAAGGGCTGGGCGCCGAGCCAGGAGCGTTCGAAGGCGGCCGTCATGAAGTGGACGACGCTCGGTTCCCGGACGACCAGCGCCGCGCCCTGGCGGTCGGGTACCGCCATGAGGCCGGTGTGGGCGTCGAAGATGAGCATGCGCATGAGGCCGTCGCCGAGGGTGCGTACCTGGGCGCCGAGTGCCGTGACGCGTTCGACGTAGGCCGCCGTGGGGCGGGAGTAGCGGGCGGTGTGCTGGTAGATCGTGCGCATGCGGACGCCGCGGGCCAGCAGGGACTCGTCCCGGTCGACCGCCTCTTCCAGGGATTCCTGGGGCCGGCCGCCGCCGGGCTGGGAGGTCAGCAGTTCCCGTTCGCAGCCCGCGGCCAGTTCGGTGATCAGGCCGCGCACCGCTCCGAGGTCGGTGACCAGTTCCAGCCGTCCCGACCCGCTCAGGTCCCGGTGCGCGGCGCCCGCCTCGTACGCGGGGACCAGTGCCTCCAGCCGCCCGCGCAGCCGGTCCATTTCGTCGTGCGTCTCCCGTACGAGCAGCGCCAGCGGGGCCAGCGCGCGGGCCGCCGCCGCGCGGGGCGCGACCGCGCACCAGCGCTCGGGGCCGTCGCCGTCGGGGACCCGCTGGAGCAGGTGTCCGGCGGCCAGCTCGGTGACGGCCGCGGCGGCGCGGGCCCCGAGGGCGGTGGTGGCCTCGGCGACGGTGAAGGCGGGCCGGTCGACGGCGTACGCGTACAGGCGCCGGGCCGTGGGGCTGAGGTCTTCGGGGTCTTCGGAACCGGCGTCGCTGCCGGCATCGGCTGGGGCTGGCATATGCACATTCGTCCCTGCCTGTGCCCCTTCGTAAACCCCTCAGGTTCCCGCAAGGCGACAAGTCGACGCCTGAATGACGGCTTCCGGCATATGCCGAACAGGCACAGTGGACCCACGACGCGCGGCAGCGCCGGAACACCGGGGCCATCCGACCGAGAGGGGACGGAACGGCCGGTCCCGGCGGTCCGGCGCGGCCCGTGCTCAGGCCGGCTTCGCGTAGCCGCCGAAGCCCGTCCAGTCGACCACCACGCAGGGCTCGTCGCCGAGCACCCACGCGTCGTGCCCCGGGGCGATCTGCATGAAGTCCCCCGGCCCGTACTCGGCGCCCTCGCCGTCGTCCATCACGACCTGCATCCGGCCGCTGACCATGTACCCCGTGTGCGCGGACTGGCAGCTGTCCGTGCCTGCCAGCGGCTTGATGTGCTCCGACCACTTCCAGCCCGGCTCGAACACCGCGCGCCCGACCGGCCCGCCGTCCGTCTGGATCAGGTCCAGCCTGCCCTTGCCGTCGGCGAACGGCCGCGTCTCGTCCGCGCCGTCGAAGTTCCTGCGCACCATCCCGGCCATGGCGGACCGCCTCCCGGAGAGCACCCCGAGCCGACCCCGAGTCCATTCCTCACTCTACGCCCGCACCCGCTCCCGTTCAGCCCCGCAGGGAACGCCCGAAGCCCGAGGCCAGCGGCATCCGCAGGCCCAGCGGCGGCGGCGCCGCCAGCGCGTCCACGACCGGCCGCGAGTACCGGCCCGAGAGCATCGCGCCGAGTACGAAGTCCACCGCCAGCGCCACCACTTCCGAGCGGTGCTCCCGCAGCCCGTGGCCGTCCGAGTGCACCTCGAACCGGCAAGTAGAACGATTCGCCTTCTTCGCCCGGGCCGCCAGCCGGAAGGAGGACTCCGGGTCGCTGCGCGCGTCGTTCGTGCCGTGCACGATCAGCACCTGCCGCCCCGCGAGCTGTTTCACCGGTTCCGGGGAATCCGCTCCCGCGCCCTCCGTTAAGCAAGGGGCCATCGCCACCACCGAGTTGACGGCATCGTGCCCCGCCGCCAGCAGCGCCGCCCGGCCGCCCGCGCCGAAGCCGGCCAGGCACACCGGGACGTCCCCGTAGAGCCTGACCACCTCGTCCGCCGCCCACCCGGCGGCCTCCTCCCGGGGCCCGGCCCCGTGCGCCACCGGGTGCGCCACGAGCCCCTGCGCCCCGCCCGCCCGGGCCAGCGCCCGCGCGAGCGGGCGCAGCGGACCGGGGGCGAATCTGGACGCCCCGGGAAGCAGGAGCACCACACCACTGACCGTCGAGACCGAGCCGTTCGCGCCGGCCGCCCGCCCCAGGCGGGCCCCGCGCGCCGGCGGCGCATGCTGTGCCATGGCGGAACAGTCTCAGACTGACAGGTGTACGCCACCCGTCCGTACGGTCTCTGTTACATATCGACCCCCGTCGCCGACGCGCTGCTCTACGCGCGTAGGAGTAGAGTGCCGGGATGACGAGCGAGACCCCCAACCTGCCCACCCCGGACCAGATCCGCCGCTCCCCGAAGGTGCTGCTGCACGACCACCTCGACGGTGGACTGCGCCCCGGGACCATCATCGAGCTGGCGGCCGAGGTCGGCTACGACAAGCTGCCCGAGACCGACGCCGACAAGCTGGGCGTCTGGTTCCGCGACGCCGCCGACTCCGGCTCCCTCCCGCGCTACCTGGAGACGTTCGCGCACACCTGCGCCGTCATGCAGACGAAGGAGGCCCTCTTCCGGGTCGCCGCCGAGTGCGCCGAGGACCTGGCCGAGGACGGCGTCGTGTACGCCGAGATCCGCTACGCCCCCGAGCAGCACCTCGAAGCCGGCCTGTCCCTCGAAGAGGTCGTCGAGGCCGTGAACGACGGCTTCCGCGAGGGCGAGCGCCGCGCCAAGGCCAACGGCCACCGCATCCGCGTCGGCGCCCTGCTGACGGCCATGCGCCACGCGGCCCGCGCGCTGGAGATCGCCGAGCTGGCCAACCGCTACCGCGACAACGGCGTGGTCGGCTTCGACATCGCCGGCGCCGAGGCCGGGTTCCCTCCCACCCGCCACCTCGACGCCTTCGAGTACCTCAAGCGCGAGAACAACCACTTCACCATCCACGCGGGCGAGGCCTTCGGCCTCCCGTCGATCTGGCAGGCCCTGCAGTGGTGCGGCGCCGACCGCCTCGGCCACGGCGTGAAGATCATCGACGACATCGAGGTCGCCGAGGACGGTTCCGTGAAGCTGGGCCGCCTGGCCTCGTACGTCCGGGACAAGCGCATCCCCCTGGAGATGTGCCCGACCTCGAACCTGCAGACCGCCGCGGCCGCCTCGTACGCCGAACACCCGATCGGCCTGCTGCGCAAGCTGCACTTCCGGCTGACGGTCAACACCGACAACCGCCTGATGAGCGGCACCAGCATGAGCCGCGAGTTCGAGCACCTGGTCGACACCTTCGGCTACTCGCTCGACGACATGCAGTGGTTCACCGTCAATGCGATGAAGTCCGCGTTCATTCCTTTCGATGAACGACTCGCGATGATCAACGACGTGATCAAGCCGGGCTATGCGGAGCTGAAGTCCGAATGGCTGTTCCGGCAGACCGCTTCCACCAGCGGAACTGTCTCGGCCTAGGCCACGGGCTGACCCACGGAAAGCGTCCGGGAGATTCAACTCCCGGACGCTTTCTCGTATTTAAGGATGTTTGCGGGAGGGGGTTTGAAGTGGCTAGTTTGCGGAGCCGCTCAGTTCCCCGTCGCAAGGACGATTTTTCATGAAGCAGTCTGCTGCCAAGTCCCTCGGTGTCGCTGTGATTGGTGCCGCCCTCGCCGCGGGCGCCGCGGGCACCGCATCCGCCTCCGGCCTGCCCGCCGCCAGCCTGACGGACACCCTCGGCTCCCTGACCAGCGCGACCAGCTCCCTCACCGACCAGACGGGCAAGGCTGCGCAGGAGGGCGAGGCCACCGACGCGGCTCAGCCCGCCAACCAGCTCCTCGGCGGCCTGTCCACGGTGGCCGCCCCGCTGGGCGCCCTCGGCGGCTGACCGCAGCCCTCGAAATCGCACGCACGCGCACGCGGCGCACGCCCCTTCGAGGAGGTGTGCGCCGCGTCGCGCGGTGTGCCACGATCACCACCAACTGCCCGCCGACGCACGGGGTATGAGGTTCGGTCATGCGCATCACGGCACGGTTCACGGCGCCCGCGACGAGGTTCGCGCTGCTCCCCGCTCTGCTCCCCGCTCTGCTCCTCGGAGCGGTCGCCTGCGGCGGCGGTACGGACGGCTCCGCGCCCGGGAAGACCCCCGACCCCAAGGGCTCCGCGGCCGCCCGCCCCTCGGGCGCACCCGGCGCCCCGGCGGCCCCCGCCGCGCCCAAGGCCAAGGACGCGAGCCTGGAACGGGCCGCCCTCGTCCAGGGCGACATCGCCGGCTACCAGATCTCCGCGCAGGGCAAGAACCCGAACGCCCCCGACGGACAGCCGCAGGCCGACAGGAAGGCCTGCCAGCCGCTCGCCGACATCATGGGCGACAAGCCCGACCCGGCCGCCCACGAGACGGTCAACCGCGGCATCGGCTCCCAGAAGCAGGTGGGCCTCGCGGTCTCCGCCTCCGTCAGCTCCTACGCGGAGGCCGAGGCCAAGCGGGTCGTCGCCCGGCTCCGCGAGGCCGTCGCGGCCTGCGGTACGGGCTTCACCGCCACCGTCGAGAAGCAGACCGGCCGCTACCGGGACGTGAAGGCCGTCCCGTACAAGACGGCCGGCGACGAGACGGTCAGCTGGACCACCACCGCCACCGCCGAGGGCGTCTCGGCGCCGGTGCACCTGGTCGTCGTACGCCGGGGCGACCGGGTCGTGCGGCTGATGGCCCTGAACGTGGCCGCCGCGGACCAGAAGGCGCTGGTCCCGCAGGAGATCGCCGACAAGCAGCTGGAGAAGGTCAAGAAGGCGGGCTGAGTCCGGACGGAGCCCCGCCGGAGCCCCGCCGGAGCGCCACTGGGGAGCTCTGGGGAATTACCAGGCGGTCTGCGCCGAGCCCGCGCCGGGCTTCTCGTTCGGGAGCAGCAGCCACAGCGCCAGGTAGATGAGGAACTGCGGTCCGGGCAGCAGGCACGAGGCCACGAAGATGATCCGCATCGTGCGGGCCTTGATACCGAAACGCCGTGCGAGCCCGGCGCAGACGCCGCCGATCATCCGTCCGTCACGGGGGCGGGTAATCGCGCTCATTTTCTTCTCCTTCGTATGGGGATCGCGCTCCGGGACCTTTCCCTTCCGCGATGCCTCAATACTCGCGCGGTACCGCCGAGAGGACCTCGGTCCAGGGTCCGATGCCGACCCTGGGAATTCTCGGGGTGGGCCCCTGAGAAGCGTGCGTGCGGCGCAGCCGCCTGCGCAGCACCGGGACGACGGCCAGGTGGACGATCACCACTCCGGCGGTGTTCAGCAGCAGCGCGTCCACGTCCAGCACCCGGCCGGGGACGGCGGTCTGGAGCATCTCGATGCCGAGCGAGATGAGTACGGCCGCGGCCGCCGTCCGGACCAGCGAGGACCAGGCCGCCAGCGGCCCCGCCGCCAGCCGGCCCCCGGCCAGCGGCAGCAGCACCCCCAGCGGGGCCAGCAGCGCCAGCCCCTCGCCGATCCGCCGCGCGGCCTCCAGCGGGCCGTAGGCGAGGTCCGCCCGGATGCCCTCCAGCGGGGTCAGGTTCGCGGCCGCCGCCCAGGGAACGTCCAGGGGGCTCAGCGTCAGCCATCCGACGAGCAGCAGATGCGCGGCCAGCAGGCCCCCGCTCAGGAGCCGGGACCGGACCGGGAGCTTTGTGGCGGTGGCGGCGCTGCCGCTGCCCTCATGACGGTGCACACCTCCGAGGACGCGCCCCCCGGTGGCACCGGTTCCGGCACCCGTGTCCGTTACGCAGTGGTTACGGCAGCTCAGCGGATGCCCCGATCATCGGACGGCCGGAACCGGTCAGCCCGTGGCCAGCAGTACGGCCAGCAGGACCGCGCCCACCACCGCCGGCGCGATGATCTCGTACGCCCACCGCACGCGGACCGAGCCCTGCGCGCCCGGCCGGCCGGCCCCGCGCTCGGCGAGCTCGCGCAGCTCGTCCACGGCCCGGTCGGCGGCGGCCCGCGGCACCGCGGCCGGCTCGGCCCCGGCGTCCTCGGCCGCCATGCCCTTGCCGCGCAGCGCCTCCCGGCGGCTGTACTGCCGGCCGGCCTTCTTGCGCTCCCGCAGCGACACGGGCACGGACCACAGCTGGTACTTCGACCCCTCCGCCAGCACCTCCGCCGAGTACCCGGCGCGCACCGCGTCCACGGCGGCCCAGGGCAGCTCGATGTTCCGGAAGGGGTTGCGGATCCGCATCCGGTCGTCGTTGGCGAAGACGGCCGGGCGGATCGTGAACGCCACGATCAGCGGGACGGCGAACAGCGCCACCGCGATGCCGGTCCACCGGGCGCTCCCCCCGCCCCGGACGATGGCGTCCCCGCACAGCCAGGCGACGAGCGCGAGCAGCAGCACCCCGGAGACGACGGCCATGGGGGAGCGGTAGACGCGGTCGGCGTAGACCGGCTCGTGGGGGGAGGGCGTAGTCATGCGGCCGATTCTGCCCCATGGCCTGCCGGGAGGTACGGGCGAGCGGGGCGGAAAGCTCCGATGACGGATCTCACGCCCATATGTGCACCGAGGGGGGTGACAGGCGCTACGCGCGTAGATATGCTCATCTGGTGACCATGCCCACCACCCTCACCGCATTCGCTGACGTGACGACGTCCGACAGCGCGCTGCGCCGCTTCCTGCACGGGCTGCCCGGCGTAGACGCAGTCGGCCTGGAGGCCCGCGCGGCCTCGCTCGGCACCCGCTCGATCAAGACGACGGCCAAGGCGTACGCCATCGACCTGGCCATCTCGATGATCGACCTGACCACGCTTGAGGGTGCGGACACCCCGGGCAAGGTCCGGGCGCTCTCCGCCAAGGCCGTCAACCCCGACCCGACCGACCGGACGACGCCCATGACCGCCGCGGTCTGCGTCTACCCCGACATGGTGGCCACCGCCAAGGCCGCGCTGAACGGCGCCGACGTCAAGGTCGCCTCCGTCGCCACCGCCTTCCCCGCGGGCCGCGCCGCCCTGCCGGTCAAGCTGGCCGACACCCGGGACGCCGTCGCCGCAGGCGCCGACGAGATCGACATGGTCATCGACCGTGGCGCCTTCCTCGCCGGCCGCTACCTGGAGACGTACGAGCTGATCAAGGCCGTGAAGGAGGCGTGCGTCCGCCCCGACGGCACCGCCGCCCGCCTCAAGGTCATCTTCGAGACCGGCGAGCTGTCGACGTACGACAACATCCGCCGCGCCTCCTGGATCGGCATGATCGCCGGCGCCGACTTCATCAAGACCTCCACCGGCAAGGTCGGCGTCAACGCCACCCCCGCCAACACCCTGCTCATGCTCGAAGCCGTACGCGACTTCAAGGCGCAGACTGGAATCCAGATCGGCGTGAAGCCGGCCGGCGGCATCCGCACCACCAAGGACGCCATCAAGTTCCTGGTCCTGGTCAACGAGACCGCGGGCGAGGACTGGCTGACCAACGAGTGGTTCCGCTTCGGCGCCTCCAGCCTGCTGAACGACCTGCTCATGCAGCGCCAGAAGCTGAGCACCGGGCGTTACTCCGGTCCCGACTACGTGACGGTGGACTGATCACCATGGCATCCCTCTTCGAGTACGCACCGGCCCCCGAGTCCCGCTCGGTCGTCGACATCGCCCCCTCCTACGGGCTCTTCATCGACGGCGAGTTCACCGACGCCGCCGACGGCAAGGTCTTCAAGACCGTCAGCCCCTCCAGCGAGGAGGTGCTGGCCGAGGTCGCCCAGGCCGGCGCCGCCGACGTCGACCGCGCCGTCAAGGCCGCCCGCCGCGCCTTCGAGAAGTGGTCCGCGCTCCCCGGCTCCGAGCGCGCCAAGTACCTCTTCCGCATCGCCCGGATCATCCAGGAGCGCAGCCGCGAGCTCGCCGTCCTGGAGACCCTGGACAACGGCAAGCCGATCAAGGAGACCCGCGACGCGGACCTCCCCCTGGTCGCCGCGCACTTCTTCTACTACGCGGGCTGGGCCGACAAGCTCGACCACGCCGGCTACGGCGCCGACCCGCGCCCGCTCGGCGTGGCCGGCCAGGTCATCCCGTGGAACTTCCCGCTGCTGATGCTCGCGTGGAAGATCGCCCCGGCGCTCGCCACCGGCAACACCGTCGTCCTCAAGCCGGCCGAGACCACCCCGCTCTCGGCGCTGTTCTTCGCGGACATCTGCCGCCAGGCCGGCCTGCCCAAGGGCGTCGTCAACATCATCCCCGGCTACGGGGACGCGGGCGCCGAACTCGTCGCCCACCCCGACGTCAACAAGGTCGCCTTCACCGGCTCCACCGCGGTCGGCAAGGCCATCGCCCGCCAGATCGCCGGCACCGACAAGAAGGTCACCCTGGAGCTGGGCGGCAAGGGCGCCAACATCGTCTTCGACGACGCCCCCATCGACCAGGCCGTCGAGGGCATCGTCAACGGCATCTTCTTCAACCAGGGCCAGGTCTGCTGCGCGGGCTCCCGCCTCCTGGTCCAGGAGTCGATCCACGACGAGCTCCTCGACTCCCTCAAGCGCCGCCTCTCCACGCTGCGCCTGGGCGACCCGCTCGACAAGAACACCGACATCGGCGCGATCAACTCCGCCGAGCAGCTCGCCCGCATCACCGCCCTCGCCGAGACCGGCGAGGCCGAAGGCGCCGAGCGCTGGTCCCCGGCCTGCGAGCTGCCGTCCGCCGGCTACTGGTTCGCCCCGACGCTCTTCACGAACGTCACCCAGGCGCACACCGTCGCCCGCGACGAGATCTTCGGCCCGGTCCTGTCCGTGCTGACGTTCCGCACCCCCGACGAGGCCGTCGCCAAGGCCAACAACAGCCAGTACGGCCTGTCCGCCGGCATCTGGACGGAGAAGGGCTCCCGCATCCTCGCGGTCGCCAACAAGCTCCGCGCGGGTGTGGTGTGGGCCAACACGTTCAACAAGTTCGACCCGACCTCGCCCTTCGGCGGCTACAAGGAGTCGGGCTTCGGCCGCGAGGGCGGCCGCCACGGCCTGGAGGGCTACCTCGATGTCTGAGTCTTCTGCGAACCGCCTGAACGTCTTCAAGACCTACAAGCTGTACGTCGGGGGCAAGTTCCCCCGCTCCGAGAGCGGCCGGGTGTACGAGGTGAGCGACTCCAAGGGCAACTGGCTGGCCAACGCTCCGCTGTCCTCCCGCAAGGACGCCCGTGACGCGGTCGTCGCGGCCCGCAAGGCCTTCGGCGGCTGGGCCGGCGCCACCGCCTACAACCGCGGCCAGATCCTCTACCGCATCGCCGAGATGCTGGAGGGCCGCCGCGAGCAGTTCGTCCGCGAGGTCGGCGAGGCCGAGGGCCTGTCCAAGTCGAAGGCCGCCGCGGTCGTCGACGCGGCCATCGACCGCTGGGTCTGGTACGCGGGCTGGACCGACAAGATCGGCCAGGTCGTCGGCGGGGCCAACCCCGTCGCGGGCCCGTTCTTCAACCTCTCCACCCCGGAGCCGACCGGCGTCGTCACCGTCGTCGCCCCGCAGGCGTCGTCGTTCCTCGGCCTCGTCTCGGTGATCGCCCCGGTCATCGCGACGGGCAACACGGCCGTCGTCATCGCCAGCGAGAAGGCCCCGCTCCCCGCCCTCTCCCTGGGCGAGGTACTGGCCACCTCCGACCTGCCCGGCGGCGTCGTCAACATCCTCTCCGGCAAGGCCGCCGAGATGGGCCCCCACCTGGCGGCCCACCAGGACGTCAACGCCATCGACCTGGCGGGCGCCGACGCGGCCCTCGCCAAGGAGCTGGAGATCGCCGCGGCGGACAACCTCAAGCGCGTCCTGCGTCCACAGCCTGTGGACGACTGGACCGCCGACCCCGGCACCCACCGCATGACGGCCTTCCTGGAGACCAAGACCGTCTGGCACCCCACGGGCTCCCTGGGCTCGGGCGGCTCCTCCTACTAGAACCGCCCCGTGAGACCGGCCCTGGCAGCAAACCCCCGTGCTGCCAGGGCCTTCACGCATCCCGGGCCCGCTACCCCTTCGGGAGCACCGGCCCCAGCAGCGAGCCGACCGCCGCCGTCGGCAGCTCCTTCACCGACGGCCCCTGCGTCAGGATCCCCGTCACCATCGTCGTGCCGACCGCCGGGAAGTCCGCGACCTTCGTCGCCACTCCGTTGTCCAGCGGGTCCACCCCGGTCTTGGCCAGCGGGTTCACCTTCAGGTCCCCCAGCGGGTTGGCGATCCCGGCCACCGCCGCGTTGAGGTCGGTCTCGGCCGCCTGGAGGTTGGTCTGCGAGGCCTGGGCCCCACCTGCCGCCATCGCCAGGGCCGCCCCGGCCATGGACAGGCTCAGGCCGGCGGCGCGGAGCCGGTGCGGAGAGGGGTCGGATGCTGCGTGACGTGCCATGGTTCCCGCCTGTGGTCGTAGTCGCGTGCGCACACAGAGTAGTGGAGGCGGTGTCCCCGATTCCAACCCGCCGTGTGAGACCGGTCGCAGGGCCTGTCGGCAGTGTGTTGATACGCCGGGTAATGCCTCACACTGGTCTCCCGTGAGCTGTTCATCTCCCCTTCCCACACGCGTCGTGCTGCTGACCGGTCCCTCGGGTTCCGGCAAGTCCTCGCTCGCGGCCCGGTCGGGCCTCCCCGTACTGCGCCTGGACGACTTCTACAAAGAGGCGACGGACCCCACCCTCCCCCTGGTCGAAGGCAGCTCCGACATCGACTGGGACTCCCCGCTCTCCTGGGACGCCGACACCGCCGTCGCCGCCATCGCGGAACTCTGCGCCGCCGGCCGCACCGAGGTCCCCGTCTACTCCATCGCCTCGTCCTCCCGGACCGGCACCGAGACCCTCGACATCGACCGCACCCCGCTGTTCATCGCCGAGGGCATCTTCGCCGCCGACATCGCGGCCCGCTGCCAGGAACTGGGACTCCTCGCCGACGCCATCTGCCTGCGCGGCCGCCCCTCCACGACCTTCCGCCGCCGCTTCCTGCGCGACCTGCGCGAAGGCCGCAAGTCCGTGCCCTTCCTGCTGCGCCGCGGCTACCGCCTCATGCGCGCCGAACGCGGCATCGTCGCCCGCCACGTCGCCCTCGGCGCCCACGCCTGCGCCCGCGACGAAGCCCTCGGCCGGCTCGCGGCCGCGGCCGCCGGCCGCCACCGCACCCCCACCACCCTCTGACGGGCCCGCACACCGGCCCGCGCACCATCCCCGCGCACCGGCCCCGAGCCGACCCGGACACAGTGAAAAGGCGGGATCACGCGGACCCCCGGCCGCTTGATCCCGCCTCTTCTCCCCCTGCGGCCCCCGTCCCACCCCCGTAGGACGGGCCCCCTGGCCCCATGGTCTTTCCCGGTTACGCGACGAGCTCCCCGAAGGACTCCGCCTCGTCACGCCCGAAGCTCAGCACCTCGTCCTCCCGCAGCCGGCGCAGCGAGCGCCAGATGCTCGACTTCACGGTGCCCACGCTGATGCCCAGGATCTCCGCGATCTCCGGGTCCGTACGGCCCTCGTAGTAGCGCAGCACCAGCATCGTCCGCTGCGGCTCCGGAATCCGGGCCAGCGCCTGCCACAGCACCGCGCGCAGCTCCGTACCCCGCATCGCGTCCGTGTCCGACGCCGTCTCCGGCAGCTCCTCCGTCGGGTACTCGTTCAGCTTCCGCCGACGCCAGGCGCTGATGTGCAGGTTCGTCATCGTGCGGCGCAGGTACCCGCCCACCGCCGCCTTGTCACTGATCCGGTCCCAGGCGCGGTACGTGGAGAACAGCGCGCTCTGCAACAGGTCCTCGGCCTCGTGGCGGTCGCCGGTGAGGTGGAAGGCCGTCGCGTACAGCGCCGCCCGCCGCTCCTGCACGTACGCCGTGAACTCCGCCTCCGAGGAGGAGGACGGGGCCGGCGCGCTGCGCTGCGCGGGAACCGCCTGGTACTGCTTCGCGTCAATGGCTGTGACGTGTGCCGGCCGCTGACGGGCGACCGTCACCGTACGGACACCCGCCCGGCGGTTCACATCGTGCAGCCGCGTGACAACCGCGCTGGTCGTGGTGCTGTGCAGCGTGTTCATCTCGCGCCCCCCGTCGTGGAGTCTGCTTCGGTCCGTCGTGTCGATGAGAAAAGACTGCCCGGCCGGTATAACCAGGGTGTCCGCCGACTGTCACAGGCCTGTCACAGCCATCCGTGCGCCAGACAGTGGCGCGAATGCGCCCCCCGCGATTGCCACCGTCCGGACGGTCGAAGTGCGGACGGCCGATGGGACAGAATGAGCCCGTGCCTTTCCTGTTGCTGATCGAGGACGACGACGCCATCCGCACGGCCCTCGAACTCTCCCTGACTCGCCAGGGCCACCGAGTGGCCACCGCGGCGACGGGCGAGGACGGCCTGAAACTGCTGCGCGAGCAGCGGCCGGACCTGATCGTGCTCGACGTCATGCTGCCCGGGATCGACGGCTTCGAGGTGTGCCGGAGGATCCGCCGCACCGACCAGCTGCCGATCATCCTGCTCACCGCGCGCAGCGACGACATCGATGTCGTCGTCGGCCTGGAGTCCGGAGCCGACGACTACGTCGTCAAGCCCGTCCAGGGACGCGTGCTCGACGCGCGCATCCGTGCCGTACTGCGCCGCGGCGAACGCGAGGCGAGCGACTCCGCCACGTTCGGGACCCTGGTCATCGACCGGGCCGCCATGACCGTGACGAAGAACGGCGAGGACCTCCAGCTGACGCCCACCGAGCTGAGGCTGCTGCTGGAACTCAGCCGCCGGCCCGGGCAGGCCCTCTCCCGCCAGCAGCTGCTGCGGCTGGTGTGGGAGCACGACTACCTCGGCGACTCGCGGCTCGTCGACGCCTGCGTCCAGCGGCTGCGCGCCAAGGTCGAGGAAGTGCCCTCCTCACCCACGCTGATCCGTACCGTCCGGGGTGTCGGCTACAGGCTGGACTCCCCGCAGTGACCAAGGCCCTGTTCGCGGGCCGGCGCTGGACCAGCCTGCGGCTGCGCCTGCTCGTCGTGTTCGCCCTCGTCGCGCTCGTCGCCGCGGTCTCCGCGTCCGGCATCGCGTACTGGCTCAACCGCGAAGCCGTGCTCACCCGCACCCAGGACGCGGCCCTCGGCGACTTCCGCCAGGAGATGCAGAACCGGGCCGCGGCACTGCCCGCCGACCCGACGCCCGAGGAGATACAGCGCACCGCCGAACTCATGGCGGGCAGCAGCCCCGGGTACAGCGTGCTCCTCGTCCACGAACGCAAGGACGGCCGCAAGGTCATCGGCGCGGCGGGCGCGGTCCCCTTCGGGCTGAACGACGTACCGAAGTCCCTCCAGTACGCCGTCAACGACCGGCAGAAGACCACCGCCGCCAACGACGCCGAGTACCACATGTACTGGCAGCGGACGAAGCCCCAGGGCAACCCGTACCTCGTCGGCGGCACCCGCATCGTCGGCGGCGGCCCCACCGGCTACATGTACAAGTCCCTCGCCACCGAACGGGACGACCTCAACGCGCTCGGCTGGTCCCTGACCATCGCGACGGGCCTGGCCCTGCTCGGATCCGCACTGCTCGCGCAGGGCGCGGCACGCACCGTCCTCAAGCCCGTACAGCGCCTCGGCGACGCGGCCCGCCGCCTCGGCGAGGGCGAGCTCGACCACCGCCTCGACGTGTCGGGGACGGACGAACTGGCCGACCTGTCACGGACCTTCAACCGCACGGCGGAGGCGCTGGAGAAGAAGGTCGCCGACATGAGCGCCCGCGAGGAGGCCAGCCGGCGCTTCGTGGCCGACATGAGCCACGAGCTGCGCACCCCGCTGACGGCACTGACGGCGGTCGCCGAGGTGCTGGAGGAGGAGGTCGAGGACCTCGACCCGATGATCGCCCCGGCCGTCGGCCTCGTCGTCAGCGAGACGCGGCGGCTCAACGACCTCGTGGAGAACCTGATGGAGGTCACCCGCTTCGACGCGGGAACCGCCCGGCTCGTCCTCGACGACGTCAACGTCGCCGACCAGGTCACGGCCTGCATCGACGCCCGCGCCTGGCTCGACGCCGTCGAACTCGACGCCGGCCGCGGGATCGTGGCGCGCCTCGACCCGCGCCGCCTCGACGTCATCCTCGCCAACCTCATCGGCAACGCCCTCAAGCACGGCGGCTCGCCGGTGCGGGTGTCGGTGTGCGTGGAGGGGGAGTGGCTGGTCATCGCGGTCAGGGACAACGGCCCGGGCATCCCCGAGGAAGTGCTGCCGCACGTCTTCGACCGCTTCTACAAGGCGAGCGCGTCCCGGCCCAAGTCGGACGGCAGCGGGCTCGGCCTGTCGATCGCGATGGAGAACGCCCACATCCACGGCGGTGACATCACCGCCGCGAACGGGCCGGAAGGCGGAGCCGTGTTCACACTGCGGCTCCCGATGGACGTGGGGGCGGTGATCGCCGGTGGCGGCGTGGAAGCGTAGGACTGCGGCGCTGCTGATGGGGGCCCTCGCGCTGTCCGGATGCGGGATCCGGGCCACGACCGTCCCGGTCGACGTGGGCGCGGCCCCCTCCCGGGTGTCCTGCGAGACCGCCGGGCAGCCGGCCGGCCAGAGCGGCGTCCAGGGCTTCCGGGCCACGGTCGAGCTGGTCTGCGGATCGCAGCTGGTGGGCGTGGAACGCGTCGTCCCCGTCCCCGAGAAGCGCGCCACGGGGCAGCCCGTCGTACTGGTCGCGCAGGCGCTGCTGGAGGAACTGGAACGCAGCCCGTCGGCGGAGGAACGCGACGGCGGCTTCACCACCAGCGTCCCCGACCAGCTGTCGGCCTCCCCGGCCCGCCCCGGCGACCCGGCGGGAACACTGCGGCTGAGCCGCAAGCCGGAGGACCTGCCGCCGGTGGCGCTGGCCCAGATCGTCTGCACCCTGTCGGCGAGCGACGCCGTCTCCGCCGGCCCGGGCCCGGTCGTCCTCGGCGGCCCGAACGCCGACCCGCCCCGCGCCTGGGAGTGCACGGACGCAGTCCGCTCCCGCCCGGAGTCGGTCCCGACCCTGGGCGACCTGGCCTCCCCGACGCCGACGGCGTCGCCGACGACGTCGCCGGTGCCGTCGCCTTCGGCGTCGTAGGAGGCTCGCGGTCGGGGCGCGCTGCTTCCCCCGCGAGGGGGTGGGGTCGGGCGGTGTTTGCCCACCCGCCCCCTTGTCTGCGGGCCGGTGGGCTGGGGGCGGGACCCTCTCGGGCGGTAGTCAGGGAGGGTTTGGGGGTTTCCCGTCAGTCCCATCGTCCTTCCGGTTCGGGCCGCCCTGTCAAGGGCGCTCCCTGCGGTCGCGTCGCTTCGCGATGTCGCTGCGCTCCACCCTTGACAGGCCGTCCCGCCCCGGAATGCCGAAAGACTGCCGGGAAACCCCCAAAAGGAACGGTCACAGGGGGAGACGAGCGAGAAGCGGTTCCGTCGGAGATGAGGCGAGGGGCCGGGGGCTGGCCCACCGCGCATCCGGGCCCTGGAGTCCTGATCCCGAGCCGGGGGCGCGGCTACCCGGACGAGAGGCCGAACAGAGCAGCTCAGGCAGCCGACAGGCGCGTCAGATCGCTACGCGCTCCTCCCGTCTCAGCGTCCGACGACCGTCTGGGGCTGATGCCGGCACGAGAGGTCGAAAGGACCAGCCCAGGGAGCCGACAGGCGCGACAGATCGCTACGCGCTCCTCTGATCTCGGCGGCCGGCGGCCGTCTTGGGCTGGTCGTAGGCGGGTTCGACGTTGGTGGCGGCGGTGGTGAATTCACGGCCGGAGGAGTTGCGGATGTAGGCGAGCTCCATCCAGTGCTCGATGCCGGTGTCGGAGACGTTCTCGTTGATCACGGCCATCAGCACCCCCTCGGTACCGGATGCGATGTCGCGGACGCGCTGGTGGAGGAGGCGGTGGGGCACGTACTCGTAGCACTCACTCATCGGATGCCGCCTTGAAGGTCGTGAGGAAGCGCTCCCAGCCGGCCAAGGCTCGGTCAAGTAGATCCGTGCTGGGTTCCGCTATGGCATCCACCCGCACCACGAGGGTGTCCGAGGTCTCGTCGTGAGCGCAGTTGCACATTGGGCACTCCCTACCGTCGTTGGCGGATGGTGTGACCAGGGTGGGGGGACAAGAAGGCCCCAACTATCACGAGTTGGTGATAGTCGGGGCCAGTGGGTGGCTGAGCGTTATACGCCCAGCCAGTTCCCGTAGGACAGGAAGTTATCGGGAAGCTGACGGCGGGCGGCTTCCAGTCCGGTGTACGTGTCTCTCACCGTCTGGTGGTAGCGGGCCTGTTGTGGTGCTGCTTTGCGGGCACGGAGGAGGTTCTCGAATGACGCTTCCAGGTCGCCGGTCCACAGTTGTGCCCGGGCGAGTTCGGCGTAGTGGTGGCCCTTCCTCGACTTCGGCCAGTCGCCCGGGATCTGGATGGTGCGCCCTGTGCGGGTTGCCTCGCCGTATTCGTCGAGTTCGGCCAAGACGCTCACCCGGTGGACCTTCACGTTGGTCGGTCCGAAGGACAGGTAGTGCACGGTGGGGCTTTCCCCGGTACCCGAGGCGATCCTGTCGGCCTCGGCCAGGTGGATCTCGGCGGTCGCCTTGTCCTTGGAGCGGCCGGCCATGACCGCCGCACCCAGGTGGAGCTGACCGGTGGCGACCTCGCGTTCGCGACCGGGTTCGGCCTGTTCCAGCAGGCTCAGACCGAGGGTCGTGAGGCGCTGGCCGGTGCGGTATTGGCCGTCGCGGAGGTAGCTGAGGGCGCGCATGTACCGGTAGATACCGCCGAGCGTCGCGTTGGAGGCACGCTCGGCGGCCCAGTCCATGCGAGCGAGCGCGATGGCCGCCAGGTCGCCGTAACCGAGCTTGGTGGCGACGTCGTACGCCGTGCGGTAGGTGCTCGCCAGCAGCATCCAGCGCTCATGACCGGGCGCGGCGTGCGCAGCCGTGGTGGCTTCCAGGATGAGGCCCGGGACCGATGTTGCCGCCTGCTTGATCTCTCCCGCACGGACCGCGACGAGGAGGGCTTCGGCATCGTCCACGAGGAGTTGGTGCGGGCGGGGGCTGATCTCTGGGTCGACGCCGAGGTCGTAGACGTCGAGGGCTTCGCGGATCGGCTGAACCAGGACGTCCAGCTGGTCTTCGCGGAGTTCGGAAATGTAGGGCTGGCCGATGACCGTGGCAACGTCGACACGGAGTGCACGGGCTACCTGGGCGATGACGTAAGGCGATGCGGGCTTCACGCCCTGCTCGGCTTTCGTCAGTGTGGAGTAGGGGACTTGGGAGAGCTCGGAGAGAGCCGTCTGAGTGAGGCCGCGCTCCAGGCGCAGGCGCTTGATGCGCGCGCCGGTGTGGTCGTGCGGGAGAGCGTGCATGCTGAGCTCCGTTCTGACTCGACACCAGAACAGTATCCGGACAGCCGAAATCACCCCCGTCCCGTTGAGCAGTGCCTGACCCCTCGGGACGAGTGTCGGCGCTCGGCGTCGGGTATCGAATGCCCGCGACTGCGTCGCGCGCAGTGCACCAGAGGAGTTGGGGAGGGCAAGTCATGAAGACCACGGCACCCACGTCCGCTGTTGCAGGGGCGCAGGCGGGTGAGGAGACGTTCTCGGGGGTGTGGCTCAGCCGCTACGAGTTCTTCTCTTCGAGCCGGGACGCCTCGTACGAGGGCAAGCACTATGTGGTGATCGTCCAGCACGGGAACCGTCTGACCGCTCAGAGCCTGCCCGGGGCGAGCAGCAACCCGGACAGCCCGCTCACTCTCGACCTGACCCTCGACCGCAACGTCGTCACAGGTACCTGGGTCGAGCAGACCGCCGCAGACGGCTATTACAACGGAGCCCGCTACCACGGGGCGATCCAACTCCTGGTGGAGCCGACCGGACGTTGCATGGCCGGCAAATGGGTCGGTTTCGGCAAGGACTTCGACGTCAACACCGGCCCTTGGGAACTGCGCCTCGTGGACCGGTCCACGACCAAGGCAACGCTGGAGAGGTACAGCCAGCCCCCGGAATGATCCGACCTGAGCACCTGACGTCCTGCAGCGCGGACATCAGCCCCGGACGGCCGTCAGCCGCTGAGACGGGAGGAGCGCGTAGCGATCTGTCGCGCCCATCCGCTTTCCCCCGCTGCTCTGATCGTCCTCTCGTGCAGGTATCGGCCACAGGCGGTCGTCGGACGCTGAGACGGGAGGAGCGCGTAGCGATCTGACGCGCCCCTCGGCTCCCTGGGCTGCTCTGGTCGGCCTCTCGTGCGGGTAGCCGGGCCCCCGGCCCGGAATCGCAGATGTGAGGGCCCGGATGCCCGGCGTGCCGGCCCCCGGCCCCTCGCCTCATCTCCGACGGGCCCGCTTCTGGCTTCTCTCCCCCTGTGACCGTTCCTTTTGGGGGTTTCCCGGCAGTCTTTCGGCTTTCCGTGGCGGGACGGCCTGTCAAGGGTCGCCGAAGGCGATCGCGAAGCGACGCGACGAAGGAGCGCCCTTGACAGGGCGGCCCGACGCGGAAGGACGATGGGACTGACGGGAAACCCCCAAACCCTCCCTGACTACCGCCCGAGAGGGTCCCGCCCCCAGCCCACCGGCCCGCAGACGAGGGGGCGGGTGGGCAGCCGCCGGCCGGCCCCCGCCCCCTCGCGGGGGAGATGGAAGCCCGCGCCGGGAGCCGCGTACGCCGACGGCCCCCTCAGCCTGGGCTGAGGGGGCCGTCCGGGTGCTGCGGGCGTGGGGTCAGAGGCCCATGGCCGCCGCGAGGTCCTTCTTCACCGCGTCCAGGATTTCCTGGCCGCGCACGCGGGCGCCGGCGAGGTCGGAGGCTTCCGCCACCGGGACGACCACCTCCAGGTAGCACTTGAGCTTGGGCTCCGTGCCGGAGGGGCGGCAGATGACGCGGGCCTTGTAGTCGCCGTCCAGGTAGTAGCGCAGGCCGTCCGTGGGCGGGAGCTTCTCGGTGCCCTGCGACAGGTCCTCCGCCGAGACCACCCGCAGGCCCGCCAGGGAGGCCGGGGGTTCGGCGCGCAGCTGCGCCATGGCGTTGGCGATGACCGAGAGGTCCGAGACGCGGACCGACAGCTGGTCGGTGTGGTGCAGGCCGTGGGCCATCGCCAGGTCGTCCAGGAGGTCGGTCAGGGTGCGGCCCTGCTCCTTGAGCACGGAGGCGAGCTCGGCGACCAGCAGGGCGGCGGTGATGCCGTCCTTGTCGCGGACGCCCTCGGGGTCCACGCAGTAGCCGAGGGCTTCCTCGTAGCCGTAGCGCAGGCCGTCGACGCGGGCGATCCACTTGAAGCCCGTCAGGGTCTCCTCGTAGCCGACGCCGGCCGCCTCCGCGATCCGGCCGAGGAGGGAGGACGAGACGATGGATTCCGCGAAGACGCCCTGGGCGCCCTTGTGGACCAGGTGGGCCGCGAGGAGCGCGCCGACCTCGTCGCCGCGCAGCATGCGCCAGCCGCCGTTGTCCGGGACCGCGACCGCGCAGCGGTCGGCGTCCGGGTCGTTGGCGATGACGATGTCGGGCTGGACCTCGGCGGCCTTCGCGAAGGCCAGGTCCATGGCGCCCGGCTCCTCCGGGTTCGGGAACGCGACCGTCGGGAAGGCCGGGTCGGGCTCGGCCTGCTCGGCGACGAGCACCGGCTCGGGGAAGCCGTGGCGGGCGAAGGCGGCCAGGACGACGTCCTTGCCGACGCCGTGCATGGCCGTGTAGACGGTCCGCACGCCCCGGGGGGAGCCGGGGGTCAGGACGGCGTCCGTGCGGGTCAGGTAGGCCTCCAGGACCTCCTCGTCGAGCTGCAGCCAGCCGTCCTGGGGCTGCGGTACGTCGGCCAGCGCGCCGACGGCCGCGATCTGCGCCGCGATCTCGGTGTCCGCGGGGGACACGATCTGGGAGCCGTCGCCGAGGTAGACCTTGTAGCCGTTGTCCCGGGGAGGGTTGTGGCTGGCGGTCACCTCGACGCCGGCGACGGCGCCGAGGTGCCTTATGGCGTACGCGAGGACGGGCGTCGGCAGCGGCCGGGGCAGGACGGCCGCGCGCAGTCCGGCGCCGGTCATCACGGCGGCGGTGTCGCGGGCGAAGTCCGCGGACTTGTAGCGGGCGTCGTAGCCGACGACGACGAGGCCGCCGTCGTGGCCCTCGGCCTTCAGGTAGGCCGCGAGGCCCGCCGCGGCGCGGATGACCACGGAGCGGTTCATCCGCATCGGGCCGGCGCCGATCTCACCGCGCAGTCCGGCGGTGCCGAACTGGAGCGTGCCGGAGAAGCGGTCCGCGAGCTCGGCCGTGTCGTTCGCGTCGATCAGGGCAGCGAGCTCCGCCGCCGTCTCCGGGTCCGGGTCCTCGGCCAGCCAGGTCCGGGCCCGGGTGAGGAGGTCGTCCTGTTCCTGCACTGCTTCCGCCTTGCCTCTCGTACGTCGTCGGTGTCGATCGTGTCGATCAGATGCGGGCGAGGACCTGCGTCAGCAGCGTGCCCATGCGGGCGGCGGAGTCGCGGCCGGCCTGGAGGACCTCTTCGTGGTTCAGCGGCTCGCCGGACAGGCCCGCGGCCAGGTTGGTGACCAGGGAGATGCCGAGGACCTCGGCGCCGGCCTCGCGGGCGGCGATGGCTTCGAGCACGGTGGACATGCCGACCAGGTCGGCGCCCATGACGCGGATCATGTTGATCTCGGCCGGGGTCTCGTAGTGCGGGCCGGGGAACTGGACGTAGACGCCCTCTTCGAGGGTCTCGTCGATCTCCTTGCACATCGCGCGCAGGCGCGGCGAGTACAGGTCGGTGAGGTCGACGAAGTTCGCGCCGACGATCGGCGAGGTGGCCGTCAGGTTGAGGTGGTCGCTGATCAGGACCGGCTGGCCGGGCTGCATGCCCTGGCGGAGGCCGCCGCAGCCGTTGGTCAGGACGACGGTCTTGCAGCCGGCGGCGACGGCGGTGCGCACGCCGTGGGCGACGGCGGCGACGCCGCGGCCCTCGTAGTAGTGGGTCCGGCCGAGGAAGACCAGGGCGCGCTTGTCGCCGATCTTGTACGAGCGGATCTTGCCGCCGTGGCCCTCGACGGCGGCGGGCGGGAAGCCGGGCAGCTCGGTGACGAGGAACTCGGACTCGGGGGCGCCGAGCGCCTCTGCGGCGGGGGCCCAGCCGGAGCCCATGACGAGGGCGACATCGTGGGATTCGACGCCGGTGAGCTCGCGGAGGCGGGCGGCGGCGGCGTCGGCGGCGGCGAAGGGGTCGGTAACAGATGCGTTCACGCAGACGAGCGTAGCCGCTTATCGCCTACGCGCGTAGATGGCGCAGCTCACGGTGTTCGGATCGTTGCCTTGTCGTTTCCGCCGAATCGTCCCCGTCCGCCCCTGCGCCCGTACGGGCGGTCAAGCCCCAGCAGGCCCCGGCAGGGCACGGCAGGGCTCAGCAGGGGCGCTTGCGGAGCTCCATGACGTAGTCGTGCGGTGCGCCGGCCGATTCGGCGGCGTCCGCGATCTCGCCCAGGTAGCGGGCCGAGGGCAGGCCGCCCTCGTAGCCGTTGAGGACGTAGCACCAGGCCGCCTCCTCGCCGTCCAGGGTGTGGACGCGGATCCGCATGCGGCGGTAGATGTCGAGGCCGACACCCTCCCAGCGGTCCATGGAGTCCTCGTCGAGCGGGGCGATGTCGTACAGCGCGACGAAGACCTGCTGGCGCGGGGCCTCCACGATGGTGGCGAGGGCGCCTTCCCAGCCCATCTGCTCGCCGCCGAAGGTCAGCCGCCAGTCGTTGATCCAGCCCGTGCCGCGCAGCGGGGAATGGGGAGCGCGGCGCGTCATCAGCCGCGGGTCGAGGTTGCCGGCGTACGCGGCGTAGAGCGACATGAGGTCGAGGGTACGGGAGGCTCGCCCCGGCCCGCGTGTCCGGATGGTGCGAGCACCTTGATGCGTGCGGGACAATGGGGCACGGAATGCATCCCCCGGGGAGAACCCCCGGACCACCGGCCGGGGCGGCAGCCGGCCGGGTAGACGTGAGGCGGACTTTTCGTGACCCGGATCGTGATCATCGGCGGCGGACCCGGCGGGTATGAGGCAGCCCTGGTGGGGGCCCAGCTCGGCGCGGAGGTGACCGTCGTCGACTGCGACGGTCTGGGCGGGGCGTCGGTGCTGACCGACTGCGTGCCCTCGAAGACCCTCATCGCGACCGCAGAGGTCATGACGACCTTCGACTCGTCGTACGAGGAGCTGGGGATCGTCGTCGCGGACGACACCCCGCACATCGAGCAGGCCGCCCGCGTCGTCGGTGTGGACCTCGGCAAGGTGAACCGGCGCGTGAAGCGCCTCGCGCTGGCGCAGTCCCACGACATCACCGCCTCCGTGACCCGGGCCGGCGCCCGCGTGATGCGCGGCCGCGGCAAGCTCGGCGGCCCGCAGGGCATCGACGGCACGCGCGACGTCATCGTCACCGCCGCCGACGGCACGGAGACGATCCTCACCGCCGACGCCGTGCTGATCGCCACGGGCGGCACCCCCCGCGAGATCCCGGACGCGATGCCCGACGGGGAGCGGATCCTGAACTGGACCCAGGTCTACGACCTGGAGGAGCTCCCCGAGGAGCTGATCGTGGTCGGCTCCGGTGTGACCGGTGCCGAGTTCGCCGGCGCGTACCAGGCGCTGGGCTCCCGGGTGACCCTGGTGTCCTCGCGCGACCGCGTGCTGCCCGGCGAGGACCCGGACGCGGCCGCCGTCCTGGAGGACGTCTTCCGCCGCCGCGGCATGAACGTCATCGGCCGTTCGCGCGCCGAGTCCGCCAAGCGGGTCGGCGACCGGGTCGAGGTCACCCTCTCCGATGGTCGCGTGATCACGGGCACCCACTGCCTGATGGCGGTCGGCGCGATCCCGAACACCCGGAACATGAACCTGGAGGAGTCCGGGGTCCGGCTCAAGGAGTCCGGGCACATCTGGACCGACAAGGTGTCGCGCACGTCCTCGCCGGGCGTGTACGCGGCCGGCGACGTGACGGGCGTGTTCGCGCTCGCCTCCGTCGCCGCCATGCAGGGCCGCATCGCGATGTACCACTTCCTCGGCGACGCGGTGGCCCCGCTGAACCTGAAGACGGTCTCCTCGAACGTCTTCACCGACCCCGAGATCGCCACCGTCGGCTACACCCAGGCCGACGTGGACGCCGGCAAGATCGACGCCCGTGTGGTGAAGCTGCCGCTGCTGCGCAACCCGCGCGCGAAGATGCAGGGCATCCGGGACGGTTTCGTGAAGCTGTTCTGCCGTCCGGGCACCGGGATCGTGGTGGGCGGTGTCGTCGTCTCGCCGCGCGCGAGCGAGCTGATCCACCCCATCTCGATCGCCGTCGACAACAACCTGACCGTCGAGCAGATCGCAAACGCGTTCACCGTGTACCCCTCGCTGTCGGGTTCGATCGCCGAAGTGGCCCGCCAGTTGCACACCCGCAAGGCGGGCGACGAGGCGTAGCGGGCCCCGCCCCGAGGCCCAACCGCCCCTTCCCGTACGCGGGTTGGGGCGGAAGCCGAGGTGGGGCGGGGGCTTGTGGTGGCGGGGGCCGGCAAGTGGGCCCGCCGCGTATACCACCTGTCGGGCCGTCGTATGGACAACTTCGGTATTCCGGCGCAAAGAGCTGAAAGCAGACGGTCGTTGGGGTTACTGTCAGTTTCGTGTTCGCTGCTGAACGTCGCCAATTGATCCTCGAAATGGTGCGGGCCAACGGTGCGGTATCGCTCCGGGAGCTCGCCCGCGTCGTCCAGACCTCCGAAGTGACCGTACGTCGGGACGTGCGGGCACTGGAGGCAGAAGGACTCCTCGACCGCCGGCACGGCGGTGCGGTCTTGCCGGGCGGTTTCACGCGGGAGTCCGGCTTTCCGCAAAAGTCCCATCTCGCGACGGCGGAGAAGACCGCCATCGCCGATGTCGCGGCCGGCCTCGTCGAAGAAGGCGAGGCCGTCGTCGTCGGCGCGGGTACCACGACCCAGGAGCTGGCCCGCCGGCTCGCACGGGTGCCCGGTCTGACCGTCGTCACCAACTCGCTGCTCGTCGCCCAGGCGCTGGCGCACGCCAACCGGGTGGAGGTGGTGATGACCGGCGGCACGCTGCGCGGCTCGAACTACGCCCTCGTGGGCAGCGGCGCCGAGCAGTCCCTGCAGGGGCTGCGGGTCTCCCGGGCGTTCCTGTCCGGGAGCGGCCTGACCGCCGAGCGCGGGCTCTCCACCTCCAACATGCTCTCCGCGAGCGTGGACCGGGCGCTGGTGCAGGCGGCGGCGGAGGTCGTCGTACTGGCCGACCACACGAAGCTCGGCACGGACACGATGTTCCAGACCGTGCCGACGGACGTGATGACGCGGCTGGTGACGGACGAGCCCCCGCAGCACGACGAACGGGCCGCGACGGAGCTCCAGGCGCTGGCCGACCAGGGCGTGCAGATCACCGTGGCCGGGTCGGCGCCGGTGGCCGGCGGCCACGGGGGCGCCGGGGACGGGATGCCGGGGCGCAGGCCGCGCCGGGAGTCCCCGCTGCCGGTCCAGCGGCGCGGCGGGCCGACCGCGCAGCTGCGCAGCGCGCCGGCGTCGCTGCTGGAGCAGCAGGCGGGGGAGCGGGGGCGGGTCGCGGACATGCGGCGTCGCTAGCCGCTCGGGGTGGGGTTCTGCCGGGCGGTTCCCGCCAGGGCGGCCCGTCGGGACACCGGCCGGTGGCTGCGGTGCGGTGCCCTGAGGGGCTGGTCCCCTACCCGCCCCTCTCCCGCTCACCGGGGCTTCGCCCCGGACCCCTTCCTGGGGGCTCCGCCCCCAGACCCCGCGCCTCAAACGCCGGCGGGGCTATCCATGGCGAAGGCCCCCGTCCGGGATGCCGGGCGGGGGCCTTCGCGTGGAGCGGCGGGGCGTCAGTCCTTGATCTCGCAGATCGTGGCGCCCGAGGTGAGGGAGGCTCCGACTTCGGCCGTGAGGCCGACGATGGTGCCGGAGCGGTGCGCGTTCAGCGGCTGCTCCATCTTCATCGCCTCCAGGACGACGACCAGGTCGCCCTCGTTGACCTGCTGGCCCTCCTCGACCGCGACCTTGACGATCGTGCCCTGCATCGGCGACGCGAGGGTGTCGCCGGAAGCGGCCGGGCCGGACTTCTTGGCGGCGCGGCGCTTCGGCTTGGCACCGCCGGCGGCGGCCGTGCGGGCCAGGGTCATGCCCAGCGAGGACGGGAGGGAGACCTCCAGGCGCTTGCCGCCGACCTCGACGACGACCGTCTCGCGGCCCGGCTCGTCCTCGGTCTCCTCGGCCGCCGGAGCGGCGAAGGGCTTGATCTCGTTGACGAACTCCGTCTCGATCCAGCGGGTGTAGACCGTGAACGGGTTGCCGTCCGTGGGGGCGAAGGCCGGGTCCACGACGACCGCGCGGTGGAACGGGATGGCCGTGGCCATGCCCTCCACCTCGAACTCGGCGAGCGCACGCGCGGCACGCTGCAGGGCCTGCTCGCGGGTGGCGCCCGTGACGATCAGCTTGGCGAGCAGCGAGTCCCAGGCGGGGCCGATGACCGAGCCGGACTCGACGCCCGTGTCGAGGCGGACGCCCGGACCGGTCGGCGGGGCGAACTTGGTGACGGTGCCCGGGGCGGGCAGGAAGCCGCGGCCCGGGTCCTCGCCGTTGATGCGGAACTCGAAGGAGTGGCCGCGCAGCTCCGGGTCGCCGTAGCCGAGCGCCTCGCCGTCGGCGATGCGGAACATCTCGCGCACCAGGTCGATGCCCGAGACCTCCTCGGTGACCGGGTGCTCGACCTGCAGGCGGGTGTTGACCTCCAGGAAGGAGATCAGGCCGTCGGCGGAGACCAGGAACTCGACCGTGCCGGCGCCGACGTAGCCGGCCTCCTTCAGGATCGCCTTCGACGCCGCGTACAGCTCGGCGTTCTGAGCCTCCGACAGGAACGGCGCGGGGGCTTCCTCGACCAGCTTCTGGTGGCGGCGCTGCAGCGAGCAGTCACGGGTGGAGACGACGACCACGTTGCCGTGCGTGTCCGCGAGGCACTGGGTCTCGACGTGGCGCGGCTTGTCG
Organism: Streptomyces sp. NPDC004126; assembly: GCF_050275515.1. Taxonomy (NCBI): domain Bacteria; kingdom Bacillati; phylum Actinomycetota; class Actinomycetes; order Kitasatosporales; family Streptomycetaceae; genus Streptomyces; species Streptomyces sp. NPDC004126. The sequence goes on from NZ_JBNNPF010000018.1 coordinate 50,837, forward strand.
AGGTAGCGCTCGACGAAGCACTCGCCGCGGCCGAAGGCGGCCACGGCCTCGCGCACGGCGGACTCGTAGAGCTCCGGCACCTCTTCGAGGGTGCGGGCGACCTTGAGGCCGCGGCCGCCACCGCCGAAGGCGGCCTTGATGGCGATGGGCAGGCCGTGCTCCTGGGCGAACGCGACGACCTCGTCGGCACCGGAGACGGGGTCGGGGGTGCCCGCGACGAGCGGGGCCCCGGCGCGCTGGGCGATGTGGCGGGCGGCCACCTTGTCGCCGAGGTCGCGGATGGCCTGCGGCGGCGGGCCGATCCAGGTCAGGCCGGCGTCGAGCACGGCCTGGGCGAAGTCGGCGTTCTCGGAGAGGAAGCCGTATCCAGGGTGGATGGCGTCCGCACCGGAGTCCGCGGCTGCCTGCAGTACCTTCGCGATGTCGAGGTAGCTGGTTGCCGGGGTGTCACCGCCCAACGCGAAAGCTTCGTCTGCCGCGCGGACGTGCAGGGCATCCCGGTCCGGATCGGCGTAGACGGCTACGCTCCCGATTCCGGCATCCCGGCAGGCCCGAGCAACGCGGACAGCGATTTCGCCACGGTTGGCGATGAGCACCTTGCGCACGATGGCTCCCTCCTTGAAACAAGCTGAGTTTAGGGACAGTCGACACGGCCTTACGACCCTTCCCCAATGGTGACCTTGCCCACACGGAGTGTTATTCGAGTGCCCCTTGAGTGGGAAAGCCCGTGTGTCGCCCCAGGTCAGGGAGATCCCCGACTGCACAGTAACCCCGTGGGGAGGGGGAGGTCTCTGTTCGGCGGGTCAGCGGCCCCCGCCGATTCTTTGTGGAGTCCCTACGAACAGCCTATGCATTCTTTGAGTGAGGGCCGTCACGCGCGCCCCGCGCGCCCTTTCCCGTAACGAAGCGGGCCCGGACTCTTGTCCGAAGGTTTACTCGTTAGTAGCCTCCCAGGCGTCGAACACGCTTGTGGCGTGGGAGGGATGGGGGCGTCGTGCTGCGCAGACTCGTGGCGGGGCTGGTCGCGATCGCGCTCGTCGCGGAGGCCGCCGTGCTCGTGCTCGTCCACCTCGTGCTGGGCCGGGCGACCGAGGCCCAGTCGATGTCCGTCGCGGGCATGGATCCGGATGTCATGGCCATGGCTACTTATGGCATGGGTGCCGGCATGGGCGCCTTCCTCCTGCTGTGCGCCGTCCTGGCCGCCGTCGCCGCCCTGCGCGACCGCCCGCCGGGCCGCCCCGCCCGCATCGTGCTCGTCGTCGCCGCCGTCACCCACGGGGTGCTCGGCGCCCTCGCCGTGGGACTCGTCGGCTGGGCCGCCTTCGCGGCGACGGCGGCGATCCTCTGCCTGCTCGTACTGACCCTGATGCTCTACGCCGGGCCGGCGGCCGGCCCGGCGGAACAGCCCGGCGGGAGCCTCAGGCCCACAAGTCCGTGATGGACACGTCCAGTTCGCCCAGCAGTGAGCGCAGCAGCGGCAGCGACAGCCCGATGACGTTGCCCGGGTCGCCGTCGATGCCGTCGATGAACGGCGCCGACAGGCCGTCCAGGGTGAACGCCCCGGCCACGTGCAGCGGCTCGCCGCTGGCCACGTACGCCGCCACCTCCGCGTCCGTCGGCTCGCCGAAGCGGACCGTCGTGGAGGCCGTCGCCGAGACCTGACGGCCGCTCGCCGTGTCGATCACGCAGTGGCCCGTGCGCAGCACCCCGGCCCGGCCGCGCATCGACTTCCAGCGGGCCGTGGCGTCGGCCGCGTCGGCCGGCTTGCCGAGCGCCTCGCCGTCCAGCTCCAGCACGGAGTCGCAGCCGATCACCAGGGCGCCCGCGGCCTCCTCCAGGCCCGCCACCACGCCCGCCTTGGCCTCGGCCAGGGCGAGCGCCAGGCCGGCCGGTTCGTCGTGGTCCAGGGTGTCCTCGTCGAAGCCGCTGACGATCACGTGCGGGGCGAGCCCGGCCTGCCGCAGCAGGTTCAGCCGGGCGGGCGAGGCGGAGGCGAGGACGAGCGTGCGTACGGTCATGGGGGCCATCGTAGGGCGGCCCCCGCGGTCGCCCGCGGCCGCCGCCGGGCCGGCCCCCCTAGAACGGGGGCACGCCGAGGACGTACACCGCGACCACCATCGCCAGTACGAGGACCACGAGCATCCGCCGGAGCATCGCCTGGGCGTCGCGCATGTCCTTCGGGGGCTCGTTCTTCGGGTCTGACCAGAGCATGCCCCGATCCTGGCCCGTGGTACGCCGGTGGCGCCTGAGTACGGGTACTCAGGCGCCACCGTCCGTTCGCGCCATCTTCCGGAACGCGGGGCTCAGCCCCGTCCGGGCCAGTACGTGCGGCCCCACGCGCGCGGCCCGGGCAGCATCTGGCGCCGCCGCGCCACCCGGCTCGGCGAGGCCCACTCGTCCGGGACCCGGGGCGCGCCCGACGGGGCCGAGGCCAGCGCCGCCGCGCGCGCTTGGACCACCGCCAGTGCGGCGGCCAGCTCCTCGGGGGTCGGGTTGCCCTTGACGACCTTGATCACCACAGAGTCCTCCTGGAGGGCCTAGAGGGGGATGTTGCCGTGCTTCTTCGGGGGCAGCGACTCCCGCTTCGTACGCAGCTGCCGCAGCCCCTTCACCACGTGGGCGCGGGTCTCGGACGGCATGACCACCGCGTCGACGTAACCGCGCTCGGCGGCGGTGTACGGGTTCAGCAGGGTGTCCTCGTACTCGGTGATGAGCCGTGCCCTGGTCTCCTCCACCTCCTCCGGAGCGGCCTCCGCGATGGTGCGCCGGTGCAGGATGTTCACCGCGCCCTGCGCGCCCATGACGGCGATCTGGGCGGTCGGCCAGGCCAGGTTCAGGTCCGCGCCGAGGTGCTTGGAGCCCATGACGTCGTAGGCGCCGCCGAAGGCCTTGCGCGTGATGACGGTGATGAGGGGGACGGTGGCCTCGGCGTACGCGTAGATCAGCTTCGCGCCGCGCCGGATGATTCCGTTGTACTCCTGGTCGGTGCCGGGCAGGAAGCCCGGGACGTCGACGAACGTCAGCACCGGGATGTTGAAGGCGTCGCACGTCCGGACGAACCGCGCGGCCTTCTCGGAGGCGTTGATGTCCAGGCAGCCGGCGAACTGCATCGGCTGGTTGGCGACGACGCCCACCGGGTGTCCCTCGACCCGGCCGAAGCCCGTGAGGATGTTCGGGGCGAACAGGGACTGCGTCTCCAGGAACTCCCCGTCGTCCAGCACGTGCTCAATCACAGTGTGCATGTCGTACGGCTGGTTCGCACTGTCCGGGATCAGGACGTCGAGTTCCAGGTCGGTCCCGGAGACCTCGGTGTCCGCCTCCTCGGGGAAGGCGGGCGGCTCGGAGAGGTTGTTCGACGGCAGGTACGCGAGCAGCGACTTCACGTACTCGATCGCGTCCTTCTCGTCACCGGCCATGTGGTGGGCGACGCCGGACGTGCTGTTGTGCGTGCGCGCCCCGCCCAGCTCCTCGAAGCCGACGTCCTCGCCGGTGACCGTCTTGATGACGTCCGGGCCGGTGATGAACATGTGCGAGGTCTGGTCGACCATGACCGTGAAGTCGGTGATGGCCGGCGAGTACACGGCGCCGCCCGCGCAGGGCCCCACGACCAGGCTGATCTGCGGGATCACGCCCGAGGCGTGGACGTTGCGGCGGAAGATCTCGCCGTACATCCCGAGCGCGCTGACGCCCTCCTGGATGCGGGCGCCGCCGGAGTCGTTGATCCCGACGACCGGGCAGCCGGTCTTCAGGGCGAAGTCCATCACCTTGATGATCTTCTGGCCGTAGACCTCGCCGAGGGCCCCGCCGAAGACGGTGAAGTCCTGGGAGAACACGGCCACCGGCCGGCCGTCCACCGTGCCGTAGCCGGTGACGACGCCGTCGCCGTAGGGGCGGGTCTTCTCCAGTCCGAAGTTGGTCGACCGGTGCCGGGCGAACTCGTCCAGCTCTACGAAGGACCCCTCGTCCAGCAGCAACGCCACGCGCTCACGTGCCGTCAGCTTGCCCTTGGCGTGCTGCTTCTCGACGGCGCGCTCGGAACCGGCGTGCGTGGCTTCCTCGACGCGGCGCCGCAGGTCCGCGAGCTTGCCCGCGGTCGTGTGCATGTCGATCGGCTCTGAGGGTTGGGACATCGGGGTCGCGGCTCCCTGTGTGGTGTCAACTGCCTGGTCAATTGATTGACTGCTGCTGGCTACTGGTGCGTAGCGTATCGGCGGGCATGGCGCTCGGCAGTGCGGCGTTTGACACACCTACATTTACTTGCATGACTCCACAAGATGCTTCAGCCGGAGCAGGTCAGGGCCGCTGGTCGAGCCTGGACCGCCCGCCCCTGAACGCCTCCGCGCTCACGAAGGCGCTCGTCACGCCGGACGGCCTGTGGACCTCGCTGGAGGTCGTCGCCGCCACCGGGTCCACCAACTCCGATCTCGCGGCCCGTGCCGCGGAACTGCCCGAGGGCGCCGTGCTGGTCGCCGAGGAGCAGACGGCCGGGCGCGGGCGGCTGGACCGCAGCTGGGTCGCGCCGGCCCGGTCGGGGCTGTTCTTCTCCGTGCTGTTCAAGCCGGGCCCGGGCGTACCGCAGGAGCGGTGGGGGTGGCTGCCGCTGCTGGCCGGGGTGGCCGCCGCGGCCGGGCTCTCGCGGGGCGCGGGCGTGGACGCCGCGCTCAAGTGGCCGAACGACCTCCTGGTGAACGTGGAGGGGGAGGAGCGCAAGACCGGCGGCATCCTCGCGGAGCGGGTCGCGGACGGGGTGGTCCTCGGCATCGGCCTCAACGTCACCCTCACGGAGGACGAGCTCCCCGTGCCGGCGGCCGGGTCGCTGGCGCTGGCCAAGGCGTCGGTCACCGACCGGGAGCCGCTGCTGAAGGCCGTGCTGCGGTCGCTGGAGGAGTGGTACGGGCGCTGGCGCGACGCCGCCGGCGACCCGGCCGACAGCGGCCTGCAGGAGGCGTACGCCGCCGGCTGCGCGACGCTGGGCCGCCACGTCCGCGCGGACCTGCCGGGCGGGCGCGAGCTCACCGGAACGGCCGAAGCGGTGGACGCGGACGGCCGGCTGGTGATCCGCACCGCCGACGACGCCCGCGAGGCCGTGGGGGCGGGGGACGTGGTGCACCTGAGGTCGGTCCGCTAGCGCTGCCGCTCGGGGTGCGGGGGTCCGGGACGGATCCCCGCACCCCACGGGCGGCGGGGCCGCCGGCCGTCCGGTTGGCTCGATCGGGGCCGGGGGCGGAACTGGGGGAGTGAGCTACGGCACACCTGCCGTATGGTTTAGGCGATCCCGGTCCTCCCGGTGATCACCCGGTTCGGCAGCGCGCACGGAATGGACAGGAGGCGGCCCTTGACCGTCGACGACTCTAAGTCCAGCGCGTCCGGTTCCGGCGGGAATCCGGGCACCCCGATCGGGCGGGACCAGCACACGCCCTTCCACGAGGTCGACCACGCGGCCCAGCCGACGGCCGACCCGCTCGCCATCCGGCTGGAGCAGCTGATCCTGGGCGCGGAGCGGCGGTACACGCCGTTCCAGGCGGCCCGGAGCGCGGGTGTGTCGATGGAGCTGGCCTCGCGGTTCTGGCGGGCCATGGGCTTCGCCGACATCGGGCAGGCCAAGGCCCTGACGGAGGCCGACGTGCTGGCGCTGCGGCGCCTGGCCGGCCTGGTGGAGGCGGGGCTGCTGAGCGAGCCCATGGCGGTGCAGGTGGCCCGGTCCACCGGGCAGACCACCGCCCGGCTGGCCGAATGGCAGATCGATTCCTTCCTGGAGGGGCTGACGGAGCCCCCCGAGCCGGGCATGACCCGCACGGAGGTCACGTACCCGCTGGTCGAGCTGCTGCTGCCGGAGCTGGAGGAGTTCCTCGTCTACGTGTGGCGGCGCCAGCTGGCGGCCGCGACCGGCCGTGTCGTACAGGTCGCGGACGACGAGGAGATGGTCGACCGGCGCCTCGCGGTGGGCTTCGCGGACCTGGTGGGCTTCACCCGGCTGACGCGGCGGCTGGAGGAGGAGGAGCTCGGCGAGCTGGTCGAGGCCTTCGAGACGACGGCGGCGGACCTGGTGGCCGCGCACGGCGGCCGGCTGATCAAGACGCTGGGCGACGAGGTGCTGTACTGCGCCGACGACGCGGCTACGGCCGCCGAGATCGCGCTGCGGCTGATCGAGACCATGGAGGCGGACCCGCAGATGCCGGAGCTGCGCGTCGGGATCGCCTTCGGGACGGTGACGACCCGGATGGGCGACGTCTTCGGGACGACGGTGAACCTGGCCAGCCGGCTGACCTCCATAGCCCCGAAGGACGCGGTGCTGGTCGACGGGGCGATGGCCGAGGAGCTGAGCCGGACCGGCGCCGCGCCCAAGTCCGAGAAGGACGCCGAGAACGAGGAGGGCGGCGGCAGCTACCGCTTCGCGCTCCAGCCGATGTGGCAGCGGCCGGTCCGCGGCCTGGGAGTCGTCGAGCCCTGGTCGCTGACGCGGAGGACACCTAAGATCCCCGGGTAACGATCGTTAACCGGGAGGGTGGCAGCATGTCTGAGCAGCGCTTCGGAGAGTTCGTGGCGGTGCGGCGGCACGGCGACGGCGACGTGGTCGCCGAGCTCGTGCTGGACCGGCCGAAGGCGATGAACGCCGTCTCCACGGAGATGGCGCGCTCGGTCTCCGCCGCGTGCGACGCGCTCGCCGCGGACCCCGGCGTACGGGTCGTCGTACTCACCTCCACCCACGAGCGCGCCTTCTGCGTCGGCGCGGACCTCAAGGAGCGCAACTCCTTCACGGACGCCGAGCTGGTGCGCCAGCGGCCCACCACCCGCGGTGCGTACGGGGGCGTGCTGGAGCTGCCGATGCCGACGGTCGCGGCGGTGCACGGCTTCGCGCTGGGCGGCGGCTTCGAGCTGGCGCTGGCCTGCGACGTGATCGTGGCCGACGAGACGGCCGTGGTCGGGCTGCCCGAGGTGTCGGTGGGCGTGATCCCGGGCGGCGGCGGCACGCAGCTCCTGCCGCGCCGCGTCGGCGCGGCCCGGGCGGCGGAGCTCATCTTCACGGCCCGCCGCGTGGAGGCGGCCGAGGCCCTGTCCCTGGGCCTGGTCGACGAGGTCGCCCCGGCGGGCGGCGACCGTGCCCGCGCCCTGGAGCTGGCCCTGACGATGGCGGCGAACTCCCCGGTCGGCCTGCGCGCCGCCAAGCGGGCGCTGCGGCTGGGGCACGGGATGGACCTGGCGGCGGGACTGGAGATCGAGGACGCGGCCTGGCGGACGGTGGCCTTCTCCGGGGACCGGGCCGAGGGTGTGGCGGCCTTCAACGAGAAGCGCAAGCCGAACTGGCCGGGGGAGTAGGGCGGCGCGGCCTCTTGGGGTGACCTTCGGTCACCCCAAGAAGGGCTAACTGTCACTAAATCGGATAAAACTCCCTAGTCTGGGGTGATGGGAGTTGACGGGCGGCTGCGGGCCGTCGTGGCACTCGCGCAGGCCATGGCGGCGGCCTGCGCACCACGGGACAGCGTTCGGGCGGCCGCGCGGGGTGCCCGCCTGGCGATGGACGGCTCGTTCGCCGCGATCTCGGCCTGGGAGCGCGAGCGGGGGCGGCTGCGGGTCCTGGTGAACGAGGGTGAGCGGCGGGCCGGGGAGGAGGAGTTCCCCGAGGACGAGTCCTACCCCGTGCACGACTTCCCCGAGATCACCGAGTTCCTGCACGAGCGCTGGGCGGGCGGCGGCGGCCCGCACGCCTGGGTCGAGAGCGCCGTCGGCGACCGCCCCGGGCGGCGCGGGGACGCCCTGCGCCGGCGCGGGCGCGGTACGTGCGTGGTGGCGCCGATCGTGCTCAGCGGGCGGGCGTGGGGCGAGCTGTACGTGGCCCGGGACGAGGGGCTGCCGGACTTCGACGAGGACGACGCCGAGTTCGCGGCGGTACTGGCGGCGGTGGTGGCGGCGGGGCTCGCGCAGAACGAGCGGCTGGAGGAGGCCCGGCGCCTCGCCTTCACGGATCCGCTGACCGGCCTGGCCAACCGGCGGGCCGTGGACATGCGGCTCGACGAGGCGCTGGAGGAGCACCGGCGCAGCGGCACGGTGGTGAGCCTGGTGGTGTGCGACCTGAACGGCCTCAAGCGCGTCAACGACACCCTGGGGCACGCGACGGGCGACCGGCTGCTGGAACGCTTCGGCTCGGTGCTGAGCCTGTGCGGGGCGATGCTGCCGGGGGCGCTGGTCGCCCGGCTGGGCGGGGACGAGTTCTGCCTGGTCAGCGCGGGGCCGTCGGCGGACGAGGTGGTCCGGGTGACGGGGGAGGTCTGCGTGCGGGCCGCGGAGCTGGAGCTGGGCGAGGGCGTGGCGTGCGGGGTCGCCTCCACGGGCGACCCGATCGGGCCGGTGAAGTCCTCCCGGCGGCTGTTCCGCCTGGCGGACGCGGCGCAGTACAAGGCGAAGGCGGCCCGATCGGCGGAACCGGTGGTCGCGGGCCGCGACACCGCGGTGGTCCGCCTGGCCGACGCCGCGGCGGCCCGCGAGGGCCGGGGGGAGCGGCGGCGGTTCCGGGGGCGGCAGTAGGGGCGGGAGCGGGGCGCGGGAGCAGGGGCGGGAGTTGCCCGCCGGGCGCGGGGCGGGCGGACGGCCGCCGGCCCGGTCCCGGCCCCCGGCCCCTGCTGGATCACCCCGTCGCGCTCCGTGCGCGCCGTGGTCGGAAATGGAGGGGTGACATGAAGGGATTCAGTCCGTAGGGTGCTGAATATGGATATGCACACTGTCGTGGTGGGGACGTCCGGGACCACCGCCGAGGACGTCATCGCCGTCGCCCGCGGCAACGCGCGGATCGAGCTGTCCGCCGAGGCGCTGGAAGCGCTCGGCCGTGCTCGTGAGATCGTCGACGCGCTCGCCGCCAAGCCCGAGCCCGTCTACGGGGTCTCCACCGGCTTCGGGGCGCTCGCCTCCCGGCACATCAGCCCCGAGCTGCGCGCGCAGCTCCAGCGCAACATCGTCCGTTCGCACGCCGCCGGAATGGGCCCGCGCGTCGAGCGGGAGGTCGTCCGCGCCCTGATGTTCCTGCGTCTGAAGACGGTGGCCTCCGGGCACACCGGCGTGCGGCCCTCGGTCGCGCAGACCATGGCCGACCTGCTCAACGCCGGGATCACCCCCGTCGTGCACGAGTACGGCTCGCTCGGCTGCTCCGGCGACCTCGCACCGCTCTCCCACTGCGCGCTCGCGCTCATGGGCGAGGGCGACGCCGAGGGCCCCGACGGCACCGTCCGGCCCGCCGGCGAGCTGCTCGCCGAGCACGGCATCGAGCCCGTCGAGCTCCGGGAGAAGGAGGGCCTCGCCCTCCTCAACGGCACCGACGGCATGCTCGGCATGCTGGTGATGGCCCTCGCCGACCTCGACACGCTGTACAAGTCCGCCGACATCACGGCCGCGCTGACGCTGGAGGCGCTGCTCGGCACCGAGAAGGTCCTCGCCCCCGAGCTGCACGCCATCCGCCCGCACCCCGGGCAGGGCGCCTCGGCCGCCAACATGGCCGCCGTGCTGAAGGGGTCCGGGCTCACCGGGCACTTCCAGGAGGAGTCCGCGCCGCGCGTGCAGGACGCCTACTCGGTGCGCTGCGCCCCGCAGGTGGCCGGCGCGGGCCGCGACACCATGGCGCACGCCTCGCTCGTCGCCTCGCGCGAGCTGGCCGCGGCCGTCGACAACCCGGTCGTGCTGCCCGACGGCCGTGTGGAGTCCAACGGCAACTTCCACGGCGCGCCCGTGGCGTACGTGCTGGACTTCCTGGCCATCGCCGCCGCGGACCTCGGCTCCATCGCCGAGCGGCGGACCGACCGCCTGCTGGACAAGAACCGCAGCCACGGCCTGCCGCCGTTCCTCGCGGACGACGCCGGTGTCGACTCCGGTCTGATGATCGCCCAGTACACGCAGGCCGCCCTGGTCAGCGAGATGAAGCGGCTCGCCGTGCCGGCTTCGGCCGACTCGATCCCGTCCTCCGCCATGCAGGAGGACCACGTCTCGATGGGCTGGTCGGCGGCGCGCAAGCTGCGTACCGCGGTCGACAACCTGACGCGGATCATCGCCATCGAGCTGTACGCGGCCACCCGCGCCATCGAGCTGCGGCACGGGCTCACGCCGGCGCCGGCCAGCCAGGCCGCGATCGCCGCGACGCGGGCGGCGGGCGTGGAGGGTCCCGGCCCGGACCGCTTCCTCGCGCCGGACCTGGCCGCCGCCGACGCCTTCGTGCGCGCGGGCGGGCTCGTCGCGGCCGTGGAGCCGGTGACGGGTCCCCTCGCCTGACCCGGAGAGCGAACGGCGGAAGGGCCGCACCCCCGACGGGGTGCGGCCCTTCCGCCGTTCCTAGAGGCTGCGGGAGCGGCGTACGGAGAAGGCCACGAAGCCCGCGCCGAGGCCGAGGCAGAGCGTGCCGCCCAGTACGTAGGGGGTGGTGTCGATGCTGCCGGTGTCGGCGAGCGAGAGGACGGTGATGCCGGCCGGCCGCTCGTCGGAGGCGCCGGCGATGGTCCCCGTACCGGTGTCGGAGGCGTCGTCGGCGTCGTCGGCGCCGTCGTCGCCGTCGGCGTCCGCGGTGGTGTCCGAGACGGTTCCGGCGTTGGCGGCGGCGGGCGCGCCGTGGCCGCCCGCGGACGGGCCGGGGGCGGTGGCGTTCGCCGACGGGACGAACCAGAGGGCGGCGAGGAGGGTGGTCGCCCCGAGGGCGGTGAGCAGAGGTCGACGTGCGGACACGGTGCGATCCCCCTTGCGGAAGCAGCGAATTGGCCGTGTGCGCAGATGCTAGTTAAAGGGGCGGGTCGCGGGAAAGTCGAGGCTGTCGCGGGCTTACTCTCCGTCGTATGAACCCTTCTGATGCATCACGATACGTACGGCTTCGGGTGGATTTGGTGCTGGAGGTGTCGGACTCCGACGCCCTCATCGGCGCCGCGCTCGCGCACATCAAGGCCGACGAGTTCATGCCGGACGAGGAGCGCGCGCACGCGGAATCGGCGGTCATGGAGGACGAATCGGAGGCCCTGGCCTACCTCGTCGACCCCACTGACCTGGTCGCGGAGCTGACCGGAGTCGAGCTGGCGCAGGCTTCCTGGAGCAGTGAACCCGTCGAATACGACCCCGAGTCCCTGGAGTGGGACCTCGACGAGGAAGATGGTGGTTTCGAAGAAGGGGCCGACAACGCCTGACCGTGGGGTTGCACACATTCGAACGGAATGTGGAACCGAACCGCGTCGTTAACGCGTTGTCAGGACGAGCGGGGGGCGTCGCCCCCTGCCCGGCCCGATCCCGGGATCGCAGCCCGGGGTTTCACGGCAACGATGGAGTGACGTGTGAGGACGTACAGCATGCGGCGGAGAAGGTCCCTGGTGGCCGTGTCCGCCGTGCTCGGTGGGGTACTGATGCTCTCGGCCTGCAATGACGGGGGCGGCGACAAGTCCCAGGGCAGCTCGGACGCGGGCAAGTCCCAGGCGGAGGTCGACGCGGCGGCGGCCAAGGACGCCTCCAAGGCCCGAATAGCCATCACGCCCAAGGACGGCTCCACCAACGTCCCGCTGAACGACGGCACCAACGTCGCGGTCAGCGACGGCACGCTCACCAAGGTCGAGCTGAAGAGCTCCGACGGCACGGCCGTCGCGGGCAAGATCGCCGCCGACGGCAAGAGCTGGAAGCCGGACGCCGCGCTGAAGCGCTCCACGAAGTACGCCCTCGCGGCGACCGCGAAGGACGAGGCCGGCAAGGAGGCGCACGAGAACGCCTCCTTCACGACCCTCTCCCCGGAGAACAGCTTCGTCGGCTCCTTCGTGCCGGAGGAGGGCGAGACGGTCGGCGTGGGCATGCCGGTCTCGATCACCTTCAACAAGCCGATCAAGGACCAGAAGGCCGTCCAGGCGGCCATCAGCGTCACCTCCAGCAGCGGCCAGGAGGTCGTCGGCCACTGGTTCGGCAACCAGCGCCTGGACTTCCGCCCGGAGCAGTACTGGCAGGCGAACTCCACCGTCACCCTGAAGCTCGCCCTCCAGGGCGTCCAGGGCGCGCCCGGCGTCGTCGGCGCGCAGAACAAGACCGTCACCTTCAAGATCGGCCGGAGCCAGGTCTCCACCGTCGACGTGAAGGCCAAGACGATGACGGTCACCCGTGACGGACAGGTCCTCAAGACCATCCCGATCTCCGCCGGTTCTCCCGAGAACCCCACGTACAACGGCCAGATGGTGATCTCCGAGAAGTTCAAGGAGACCCGGATGGACGGCTCGACCGTGGGCTTCACGAACAAGGAGGGCAAGGGCGAGTACGACATCAAGGACGTCCCGCACGCGATGCGGCTGTCCACGTCCGGCACCTTCATCCACGGCAACTACTGGGGCGCCGACTCGATCTTCGGCAAGGTCAACACCAGCCACGGCTGTGTCGGTCTGAACGACGCCCAGGGCGCCAACGACCCGAACCAGCCCGGCGCCTGGTTCTTCGACAACTCGCTCATCGGCGACGTCGTCACCGTGGTGAACTCCCCGGACAAGATCATCAAGCCGGACAACGGCCTCAACGGCTGGAACATGTCGTGGGCCGAGTGGAAGGCCGCTCCGTCGGCCTGACGCCACGGCAGCGCACCACAGCGGTACGGACGGAAGGCGGGGAGCCCGGAAGGGCGCCCCGCCTTCCGGCGTTCGCGGGGTCCTTCGTGAACCAGGCGCAAAAGAAAGCACAGTTCAGGGCCTCAGCACCTACAGTCCAGCCATGACGAAGATCAACACCCTGTCCGTACCCCCGACCGACACCGAGGTCGACGCCTGGTGGGCCGTCCAGGTCGCCGCGCACGCCGGCGACGCGGCCGCCCTGCCGGCCGTACCCGCCCCCTCGCGGACGGAGGCCGCCGGACGGCTGCGCGTTCCGCCGGGACGCGGCCGGATGGCGCACTGGACGGCCGAGGACGGCACGGGACACGCCGCCCTGCTGCTCTTCACCGAGCAGGGCAACACCCACACCGCGTTCCTCGACGAGCTGACCGTGCGGCCCGACGCGCGCCGGCGCGGCGTGGGCACGGCCCTGTGGCAGCGGGTCCACCGGGAGCTCCTCGACCAGGGCCGCACCTCGGTCGCCACCGTCGCCGACCTCGGCGGCCCCGGGCAGGCCTTCGCGGAGTCCCTCGGCTTCGAGAACGTGCTCTCCATGGCCTGGTACGTACGGGAGCTCGGCGCCGACGGCCCGCCGCCCGTGCCCGCCACCCCCGGCTACGCCTTCCACGTCTGGCCCGGCCTGGTGCCCGACGAGTGGGCCCCGGCCACCGCCGTCGCCCACGGGGCGATGGAGGACGCCCCGAGCGGCGACAGCGAGGAGGCCTTCCTGCCCTGGACCGTCGAGCGGGTGCACCGCGCGCAGCAGCTGGTCCTGGACCGTGGCGGCGAGATCGCGCTGGCCGCGGCGGTCACCCCGGCCGGGGAGGTGGCCGCGTACACGGTGCTGGTGCTGCCGGATCCGGCGGGCCCGCGCGCCCTCCAGTACGACACCGTGGTCGTGCCCGCCCACCGGGGCCACGGCCTGGGCCGCGCGGTCAAGCTGCACATGGAGGCGTACGCCGCCGAGCACCTCCCGGGGCTGCGCTGGATCGGCACCACGGTGGCCGACGAGAACGCCCCGATGCTGGCGGTGAACGAGGCCCTCGGCTACCGGCGCGAACGCGGCGCGGGCCTCTTCCAGCTCAAGCTCTGACCCCCGCCCCTACGCGGGCTCCTCGGCGGGCCGCTGCGGTGCCGGCGGCGCCACCGGCGGCGCCGTCCAGGACGACAGCAGCCGCAGGGCGTCCGCCGAGGGCGAGCCGGGCTCGGCGTGGTACGTCACCAGGCACTGCGCCGGGTCGTCGGGCAGCGTCAGCGTCTCGAAGGCCAGGTCCAGCTGCCCCACGACGGGGTGCCGCAGCCGCTTCACCCCGTGCGTCTTGTCGGCCACCGTGTGCGCCGCCCACAGCCGCCGGAACTCCTCGTCCTTCACGGACAGCTCCCCGACCAGCGCCGACAGCCGTTCGTCGTCGGGGTGCTGGCCGGCGTACAGGCGCAGGTTGCTGACCACCTCGCAGGCCCGGCACTCCCAGTCCGCGTACAGCTCGGCCGTCGCCGGGTCGAGGAACACCAGCCGCACCAGGTTCCGCTCCGCCGCCGGCAGCGCCCCGAAGTCCCCGAAGACGGCCGCGGCGAGCGGGTTCCAGCCGATCACGTCCTGCCGCCGCCCCACCAGGTAGGCCGGTACGCCGTCCATCGCCGCCAGCAGCGTGCGCAGCGCCGGGCGGACCTGCTGGGGGCGGGCCGTGCGGCCGCCGCCGGAGCGGCGGGTTCGGGGGCTCGCCAGGTGGTTCAGGTGCGCCGACTCGGTGGCGCCCAGGCGCAGGGCCCGTGCGATGGCGTCCAGGACCTCCGCCGACACGTTCTGGCCGTGGCCCTGCTCCAGGCGCGTGTAGTACGCGACCGAGACCCCGGCGAGCTGGGCCAGCTCCTCGCGGCGCAGGCCCGGCACCCGGCGGCGCCGCCCGTGGTCGGGCAGGCCCACGTCGGCGGGCCGCAGCCGGGCGCGGCAGCTGCGCAGGAAGTCCCCGAGTTCGGCTCGCTGATCAAGCTGATCCATAGCGCAAGTATCCCCGGCGGGCGCGCCCGGCGCGGGGCCCAGCCTGACCCCGTCAGGGGTAGGTCCGCCAGTCCTAGGCTCCGCAGGGGGCTGGGTGGGCCGCGGCGGGAGGGGCATGGTGGGGGACGTCGAAGAACGGACGCCACGGCCCGCCCGCAGCACCCCGCGGTACGGCCCCCCAGGCGTCCTCGTCCGAGGAGAGAGCACCCCATGTCCGTCACCCAGGCAGCCGCCTACGCCGCACCCGCCCCCAAGGCCCCGCTGGAGCGCACCACGGTCCCGCGCCGCCCGGTCGGCGAACACGACGTACTCATCGAGATCAAGTTCGCCGGCATCTGCCACTCCGACATCCACCAGGCCCGCGACGGCTGGGGCGAGGGCATCTTCCCGATGGTCCCCGGCCACGAGATCGCCGGTGTCGTCGCCGAAGTCGGCTCGGGCGTCACCCGGTTCGCGGTCGGCGACCGGATCGGCGTGGGCTGCCTGGTCGACTCCTGCCGCGAGTGCGAGTACTGCCTGGCCGGGCAGGAGCAGCACTGCGTCCGGGGGGCGACGGGCACGTACAACGCCCTCGACCGGGGCGGCGAGCCCACGTACGGCGGTTACTCCACGCACCTCGTCGTGGACGAGAACTACGCCGTCCACATCCCCGAGGGCCTCTCCCTCGACGCCGCCGCGCCGCTGCTGTGCGCCGGCATCACCCTGTACTCGCCGCTGAGGCACTGGCAGGCGGGCCCGGGCAGGAAGGTCGCGATCGTCGGCCTCGGCGGGCTCGGCCACATCGGCGTGAAGATCGCCGCCGCGCTCGGCGCCGAGGTGACCGTCCTGTCGCAGTCGCTGCGCAAGAAGGACGACGGCCTGCGGCTGGGCGCCGCCCACTACTACGCGACGGGCGACGCGGCCACCTTCGAGGAGCTCAAGGGCCGCTTCGACCTGATCGTCTCCACCGTCTCCGCCCCGCTGGGCCTGGACCGGTACCTGTCCCTGCTGCGGGTCGGCGGAGCGCTCGTGAACGTGGGCGCCCCGGAGGAGCCGGTGGAGCTGAACCTGTTCTCCGTCCTCGGCGGCAACAAGACCCTCGCCGGGTCGATGATCGGCGGCATCGCCGAGACGCAGGAGATGCTGGACTTCTGCGCGGAACACGGCCTGGGCGCGGACATCGAGGTGATCCGCGCCGAGGACGTCAACGAGGCCTACGAACGCGTCCTGTCCAGCGACGTCCGCTACCGCTTCGTCATCGACGCGTCGACGATCTGACCCGGCCGGTGCCGGGCCGCCCGGTCGGCGGCCCGGCACCGCGCTACTCCGCCGTCGCCACGCCGATCGGGCAGGAGACGCCCGTGCCGCCGATGCCGCAGTAGCCGCCGGGGTTCTTGTCGAGGTACTGCTGGTGGTACGGCTCCGCCGGCCAGAAGGGGCGGTCCGCCGCCGGGAGGACGGCGGTGGTGACGGTGCCGTGGCCCGAGGCCGTCAGGACGCGCTGGTAGGCGTCGCGGGAGGCTTCGGCGGTCGCCTGGTGGGCGGGGGAGTGGGTGTAGACGGCCGAGCGGTACTGGGTGCCGACGTCGTTGCCCTGGCGGAAGCCCTGGGTGGGGTCGTGGGACTCCCAGAAGAGCTTCAGGAGGGTCTCGTAGGAGACCCGCGCCGGGTCGAAGACCACGCGCACGACCTCGGTGTGCCCGGTCTGGCCGGAGCACACCTCCTCGTACAGCGGGTTCTCGGTGTAGCCGCCCTGGTAGCCGGCCAGGGTGGTCCACACTCCGGGGGTCTGCCAGAACTTGCGCTCGGCGCCCCAGAAGCAGCCCAGGCCGAAGTCGGCGACCTCCAGACCCTCCGGGTAGGGGCCGGACAGCGGGTTGCCGAGGACGGTGTGGCGCTCGGGCAGCGCGAACGGCGCTTCGGCGCGGCCCTTCAGGGCCTCCTCGCGGGTGGGGAGCTCGGGCGTGCGGCGGTACGAGAACATGGATTCCCTCCTTGTGGGAGGCACAACGGATGGGGGCGGGCGGGGATTCCCTCCCCGCCCGCCCCCGATCGCTCCCGACCGCCTCCCGCCCCGGACTACTCGTCCGGCGTGGTCACGTTCACCGCCCAGTCGCGGGCGTACAGGTAGCGCCGCTTCGGCTCCCCGGCGTACGTCCACGGCACGGCACCGATGTGCCCGTCCACGTGCCGGAACTGCTCGACCGCCTCCGCGTCCCGGTCCTGCCAGAACAGCAGGTACGCCAGCATGTGCCGGATCCGCGGGGTCCCCGGGTGCTCGTCGCCGGCGGCGGCCAGGTCCGCGAGTGCCGCGTCGACCGCGGCGACGATCTCCGGCTCCTTGTAGTACGTCTCCGGCAGCAGGTCGTCCTCGTACGTCTCCTGCTCGAAGTACGCCATCAGCGGGAGCAGGGTCAGCAGGTCGCCCGGCTTCCCGGCGGCCGCCGACTCGCGGGCGAAGTCCATGGCCAGCTCGTGCGAGCCGCGCCACTTCGCGCACCAGTACTGCAGGCCCGCGACGTGCGACCACAGCAGCCGCGGGGCGCGCTCGGTGATCCGCGCCCACAGCTCCCGGTACCGCTCGTGCGAGTAGCCCAGACCCATCCCGACGGCCTGCTCGACCACGTACGGGGACGGGTCGGCGGGGTCGGCCAGCTTCTGCGCCTCGTGCGCGTCGGCCTGGGCCTTCTCCAGCAGCCGGCGGAAGATCCGGAACTGCTCCTGGGTGGTGCGGCTGCCGGACTGGCTGCCGCGTACGTTCCAGGCGACCATCACGCTGGTGTCGGCGTTGACGAGGGCCGCCGTGGCGTCCCCGGGCCGGGCCGCCCGCCAGGCCAGCAGCCACGCGTCGTCCTCGGCGGCCGCCTCGGCCAGCGGGCGCACCCGCTCCAGCCGCTCCTGCCAGTCCTGCCCGGCGGCCTCCAGGTACGCGGCGGCCGCCTCCCAGTCGCCCGAGCGGACGGCCTCCAGGACGGCGGTCCGCCCGGCCGGGACCGGCGCCGGGTTCTCGGTGTCGAGGTCGGCCTCCGCGACGAAGCCCAGCGCGACGACCGCGGCGGCCTTGCGGGCCTCCCCGTCGGCCTCGACGGCTTCCGTGTGCGCGTTCAGGGTGCCGATCTCGACTTCCAGGCGCTTGGCCTTGCGGATGAGGTACATCCCGCGCAGCACCCAGCAGGCGACGGCCAGCAGCAGGACGCCGATGACGGCGAGTACGACGGTCACGGCGCGAGCACCAGCTTCCGCAGGAGTTCGGTCTCGGGCAGGTCGGCGACGGCCGCGTCCAGCGCGGGGCCGAGCTCGTCCTCGAAACCGGGAACGGGGTAGGACAGGGAGGCCGAGTCCGACCAGGACAGCTCCCAGCGGGCGGCGCCGCGGGCCAGCAGCTCGACGGTGACCAGCTGGCCGAGGGCCCGCCGGACGACCGGGCGGGCGAACTCGCGCGCGGTGCGGCCGGTCGCGGCAGCCGCCTCCTCGGACTTCGGGAAGCGGTCGGCGATCCGCCAGCGCACCGCCGGGTCGGCGTCGATCGCGTCCAGCACGTCGCCCAGGCCCGGGCCGGCGCCCTCGGCGGTGAGGGCCTCGCGGATGTCCTCCGCGCCCCGGCCGACGTAGGTGGTCATCGACCGGTGGACCAGCTCGTCCCAGTCCACGCGGGTCAGCGCCAGCGCCTCGGGGGTGAGGACGGCCTGCTCCAGCGCGGCCAGCGCCGCCTGCGGGGAGGCGAGCAGCTCCAGGGCCGGGCGGGCCGCCTGGCCGGAGCGGCCGTCGTCGGGCAGGGCCTCGATGCGGGCCACGCGCTCGGCGAGCGCGGGGTGGGAGTCGTACGGGGAGGCGGGCTCGGTGGACAGGTCGTGGCGCAGCTTCTCCAGCTCGCCGGAGCGGGCGTCGAGCAGCTGCCGGAGTCCGCCGAAGACCTGGCCGGGGCGCGGCAGCAGGCCGGCGTCGACGCCCAGGGTGGCGTACGAGCTCATGTAGAAGCCGTGCGCCGAGTCGAGGGCGTTCAGCTCGCGCAGCGCGGAGGCGGCCGAGTCGCGGCCCGCGACGCGGACGGAGGCGAGGTCGGCGGCCAGCTCCTGGCGGCGCGAGGAGGAGAGGGTGGCGCGCATGTAGAAGGCGGCGTAGAGCTGGTAGACCATCGCCATCGCGCGGTACGAGAACCCCGCGCCGTCCGTGTCGATCTTCTTGGCTTTCTTGCCCTTCGCGATCCGCTTCTCGGCGCGCTTCTCCTGCTTGGCGCGCTCCTTGGCCTCGGTGTTGTCCGCGCGGTCGTGGAAGTGCTGGATGGTGCGCACGAGCTGCGCGCGGCCGCGGGCGATGAGCGGGGTGAGGCGGGTGTCGAAGTTGGCGTAGTGGCCCATCTCGTGGGCGAGGACGGCGCGCAGCTGCATCTCGTCCAGGCCCGTCATCAGGGGCAGGCCCAGGTAGAGGCGGCGGGTGCCGGAGACCAGGCCGAGCAGCCGGGAGTCCTCGGAGACGGCCGCGTTGACCTCGTCGATCAGCAGGATCTCGTCGGGGGCGCGGGTGCCGACCTCGGCGGCGATCTCGCGGACGGCCTGCCACAGGGCGGGCTCCTGCGCCTCGGTGACGCGGACGCCGGCCATCGGGTCGGGCCTGGGGGTGCGGAGCATGAACATGCCGCGGATGATCGGGATGGCGAGGACCACCGTACCGATGACGATCTTGCCGGCCAGGGCGCCGTGGAGCCAGGAGGCGGCGGCCCAGTCGGCGAGCCCGAGGAGGGCGAGCAGGACGACGCTCAGCAGGTAGAAGCCTGCGAGCAGGACGAGGGCGCGCAGAGCGCGCAGCGAAGCGCCCATATGGTTCGGGGTCCCCCCACGGGATGGTGCGGCTTTTGACGCGCACATGGTGCAATGTTTACGCGCACCTTACGTCCCGGCGCCGACATGCCGGGAGCGGGGGTACCGGTATCCGGAACGGCGGGGGCGGGCGGGCGCGTACCACCGCCGCACCCGCCCGCCGCCCCGCCCGCCGCGGTCAGTGCGGCAGCGTCGCCGGGGAGCCGCCGTTGGCCTCGTAACCGGCCACCGCCATCGCCCGCGCCACCGCGTACGCGGCCGCCGGCTCCTCCGAAGCCGACCAGGGCAGGGCGCCCACGTAGCCGTCGACGTGCCGGACCTGCTCCATCGCCTCCGCCCAGCGGCCCGCGCCCACCAGGAACCACAGCAGCAGGTGCCGTACGTGCGCCAGCATCGGATCGTCCGCCCGCGCCTGGTGCACCGCGTACAGGGCGCCCTCCAGCGCCCGCGAGACCACCGCGGTCTTCCCGAAGTCGCTGACCATCACCGTGTCCGGCATGTTCTCGTACACCGAGAACAGCGGCAGCGCCGCCAGCAGCGAACCCTGCGGGGCGCGGGCCGCGGCCGCCTGCGCGAACCCGTCCGCCTTCTCCCGGGAGCCGTGCCACTTCTCGCACCAGTAGTGCAGGGCCGCCAGGTGCGCGCCCATGTGGGCGGGCGCCACGTCGATCACCCGGGCCCACAGCGCGTCGAACTCCGCCTCCGAGTACCCCAGCCCCCGCGCGACCGCCAGCTCCGTGACGACGGGCACCGGGTCGCCGGGCGCCAGCAGCGACGCCTTGCGGCAGGCGTCCCGGGCCTCCTCCAGCATGATCCGGTGGTCCTGCGAACCCACCCCGCCCGAGGACCGCCACGCCTGCTGCACCAGCAGCTCCGCGTGGACCTGCGCACCGCCCGCGTCCTTCTCCGCCTCCAGCCGCCAGGCCTTCAGCCACTGCGCGCCCCCGCCGGGCCGCTGCGCCAGCTCCAGGGCCGCCGCGCCGCCGAAGGCCTGCACGCGCTGCCAGCGCCGCTCGCCCTCCTTCGGGGTGCCGGCGAGCAGCGCGGACGCGGCCCGCCAGTGGCCGGTGCGCTGGACGTTCTCCAGGGCCTCCATCAGGTCGTGGTCCGGTCCGGGCACCCGGACGTCCAGGTCCTCCTCGCGGGCGAACCCGTAGTCCGCGGGGTCGGCGGCGTCGGGGCTGTCCGGCGCGACCAGCGTCAGACCGCCCCGCCCGGCCCGCTTGAACGAGAAGATCATGGCGGCGGCCAGGGCCAGCCCCATCAGGACCCAGAAAATCTGCATACCGCCAAGCGAACCAGACCCGGCGGCCGAATGGCGAGCGGGTGCAGGTCAGCGCCCTGCCAGTCCAGGAGAGGACCGTAGGGCTGACGGGGCATAGCATCTGCCTCATGAGCGACGACAGCCACGAGCACCAGAGCTTCGAGACCCGCGCGATCCACGCGGGCAACACCGCGGACCCGCAGACCGGCGCGGTCGTACCGCCCATCTACCAGGTGTCCACCTACAAGCAGGACGGCGTGGGCGGACTGCGCGGCGGCTACGAGTACAGCCGCAGCGCCAACCCGACCCGTACCGCGCTGGAGGAGAACCTCGCGGCGCTGGAAGGCGGCCGCCGCGGCCTCGCCTTCGCGTCCGGGCTCGCCGCCGAGGACTGCCTGCTGCGCACGCTGCTCTCCCCGGGCGACCACGTGGTCATCCCCAACGACGCGTACGGCGGCACGTTCCGCCTCTTCGCCAAGGTCGTCTCCCGCTGGGGCGTGGAGTGGTCGGTCGCCGACACCTCCGACGCCGACTCGGTGCGCGCCGCCCTCACCCCGAAGACCAAGGTCATCTGGGTCGAGACCCCCTCGAACCCGCTGCTGGGCATCACCGACATCGCGCTGGTCGCCCAGATCGCGCGCGAGGCCGGCGCCAAGCTGGTCGTCGACAACACCTTCGCCTCCCCCTACCTCCAGCAGCCGCTGGCGCTCGGCGCCGACGTGGTCGTGCACTCGCTGACCAAGTACATGGGCGGCCACTCCGACGTCGTCGGTGGCGCCCTGGTCACGGCCGACGAGGCCCTCGGCGAGGAGCTGGCCTACCACCAGAACGCGATGGGCGCGGTCGCCGGGCCCTTCGACTCCTGGGTCGTCCTGCGCGGCATCAAGACGCTGGCCGTGCGCATGGACCGGCACGCCGAGAACGCCGCGAAGGTCGTCGACGCGCTCAAGCGCCACCCGAAGGTCACCAAGGTCCTCTACCCGGGCCTGCCCGAGCACCCGGGCCACGAGATCGCCGCCAAGCAGATGCGCAACTTCGGCGGCATGGTCTCCTTCCAGGTCGCCGGCGGCGAGGAAGAGGCCGTCGCGGTCTGCGGCCGCACCAAGATCTTCACGCTGGCCGAGTCCCTCGGCGGCGTCGAGTCCCTCATCGAGCACCCGGGCCGGATGACCCACGCCTCGGTGGCCGGCTCGGCCCTGGAGGTCCCCGCGGACCTGATCCGCGTCTCCGTCGGCATCGAGAACGCCGACGACCTCGTCGCGGACCTCGTCCAGGCCCTCGGCTGAGACCCCGACCGCCGCCCCCGCAGGGCTACCAGCCCTGCAGGGGCGGCGACACGTCGCTCGGCGGCACCACCCACGGCCGGGTCAGCGCCGCCCACACCGTGAAGGCCACCGCCGCCGCCCACAGCACCGCCCAGCCGAACCGGCGCAGGGCACGCCGGCGGCGCAGCAGCCGTCTGCCGCGCGTCCGGGCCGCCGCCGCCAGACCGGCCGGGACCGCCGGGTGCGGACCGTCCAACAGCTGCCTGACCTGCGTCTCCTTGCGGTCGAGGGGGCTCATGCCGCCTCCGCCGCCGCGTCGCGCAGGATCGCCACCGCCCGGTTGCAGACCGCCTCGACCCGCTCCGGGGGCAGCCCCAGCTGAGCGGCCGTGACCTCCTCGGCGACACCCTCGTAGATCCGCATCACCAGCACCAGCCGCTCCAGCGGGCCCAGCGGCGCCAGGACCCCGACCCCCGCGGGGAGCCGGCGGGCGGTCCGGGCGTACGCGGCGCACAGCTCGGCGCGGGTGTGGTCGTACGGGTCGTCGTCGCGCAGCCGCGCCCAGTGGGCATACGTACGGGCCAGCGCGCCGGCGAGGATCCGCCGGGCGGCGGGCGCCGTGTCCGGGGGCTCGGCCGTCAGCAGCGCGGCGACGTGCAGCAGCCGCCCCGCCGCGCCCGCGACGAAGGCCTCGAACTCCGCATCCCGCCCCGAACGCCGGTCCACAGCACACATGGTGGGGCCGGTGGCACCACCCCGGTCAAGGGGTCGGACACGGCCGGATCCTGCGGGTCGTGGCCAGCGGGTTCAGACGCGTCGCGGCCAGCCGGTTCAGGCGCGCCGGAGCCCGCCGACCCGCTGCGTCGGGGCCCGCCGGATCAGGAGGCCGGGCCGCCCTCGGAGACGGCGGACATCAGCTCCGACAGGGAGCCGTTGAAACGGGTCAGCAGCGCGGTGAACACCTCGCGCTCGTCCTCCGCCCAGCCCTCCGTCACCCGGGCCATCAGCTCCCGCCGCGAGGAGCGGACCTCCTCCAGGCGGGCCAGCCCGCGCGGGGACAGCGCGAGCACCACGGCCCGGCCGTCCTCGGGGTGCGAGGTCCGCTTGACCAGGCCGCTGTCGACGAGCGGGGCGACCTGGCGGGTCACGGTGGACGAGTCGATGCCCATCCCGCCCGCGAGGGCCTTCACACCCATCGGGCCTTCCAGATCCAGCCGGTTCAGCAGCAGGTAGGCGGCCCGGTCCATCGAGTTGCGGGCCTGGCCGACACCGCCCAGGCGGGTCTGCTCGGCCCGGCGGGCGAAGACGGCCACCTGGTGCTGGAGCGCGTCGAGGAGTCCGGCTCCGGCGGGCGCTTCGGCCGCCGTGGGCAGGTCGGAACTGGCCGGGATCGAGGGCATGGCCGTGGGCTCTCTTCGCATGGGGCCGACAGGGATGGGGGACAGAGTACGCGGCCGTGCGGCGGCTCGTACGCCGCGTTTGACAACTGATACGGCCGGGCGCGGCGAGCGCCGGAGGAGTGTCCCGCATGGCGAGATTTCACCGCCTGTGTGCCCCTAATACGCCCCTTGTGACCCTCTTCGCGGCTCCGGAGACACGCACGCCGTCGCCACCCGGCCCGCGCGCCGTCGCCGCCCGGCCCGCGCGCCGTCGCCACCCGGCCCGCGCGCCCCGCCCCTGCCGGGGCCCCGTCCGTCCCTGCGCCGGGGCCCGCGCGGGCTGCGAGACTGGCCGCATGAACTACCGCGTGCCCGTGCCCGTTCCGCAGGTCATCCTCGACGACGTCCGGGGAGCCCAGAAGATGCTGTCGGGCGTGTCCCGGGTGACGCCGATGGAGGGCAGCCGGCACCTGTCGGCCCTCACGGGCTCCCCCGTCCACTTCAAGTGCGAGAACCTCCAGCGCACCGGCTCCTTCAAGCTGCGCGGAGCGTACGTGCGCATCGCGGGCCTGCGCCCCGAACAGCGCGCCGCCGGGGTCGTGGCCGCCAGCGCCGGCAACCACGCCCAGGGCGTGGCGCTGGCCTCCGCCCTGCTCGGCGTCCGCTCCACCGTGTTCATGCCGGTCGGCGCCCCGCTGCCGAAGGTGGCCGCCACCCAGGAGTACGGCGCCGAGGTGCGCCTGCACGGCCAGGTCGTCGACGAGACCCTCGCCGCCGCCCAGGAGTACGCCGACCGCACCGGGGCGGTGTTCATCCACCCCTTCGACCACCGCGACATCATCGCCGGCCAGGGCACGGTCGGCCTGGAGGTCCTGGAGCAGTGCCCCGAGGTGCGCACCATCCTCGTCGGGATCGGCGGCGGCGGGCTCGCCGCCGGCGTCGCGGTCGCGGTCAAGGCGGTGCGCCCGGACGTGAAGGTGATCGGCGTGCAGGCGGCGGGCGCCGCCGCGTACCCGCCCTCGCTGCGGGTCGGGCACCCGGTGTCGATCGAGAACCCGAACACGATGGCGGACGGCATCAAGGTCGGCCGTCCCGGCGACGTCCCCTTCGCGATCATCGGGGAGCTGCTGGACGACGTGCGGACCGTGTCCGAGGACGCCCTGTCCAGCGCCCTGCTGCTCTGCCTGGAGCGGGCCAAGCTGGTCGTGGAGCCGGCCGGCTGCAGCACGGTGGCCGCCCTGCTGAGCGAGCCGGAACTGTACGGCAACGGCCCGGTGGTGGCCGTCCTGTCGGGCGGCAACGTCGACCCGCTGCTGCTCCAGCGGATCCTGCGGCACGGCATGGCGGCGGCGGGCCGCTACCTGTCGCTGCGGCTGCGGGTCGCGGACCGGCCGGGGGCCCTCGCCGGGCTGCTGGCGGTGCTGTCGACGGTGGACGCCAACGTGCTGGACGTCAGCCACGTGCGCACGGACCCGCGGCTCGGGCTGACCGAGGTCGAGGTGGAGCTGCAGTTGGAGACGAAGGGGCCCGAGCACTGCGCGGAGGTCGCCCGCTCCCTGCACGCGGCGGGCTACCGGGTCATGGACTGACGCGGGCGGCGGAAGGCCCGCAAGTACCGCTCGGCGACCGCCTGAGCCGGCGGGGGCGCCGGAACGTGCGCGAGCCCCGCCGGACCGGGTCCGGCGGGGCTCGCGCGTTCGTGTGCGTACGGGGGTGATCAGCCGTTGAAGGGCTTGACGGCCAGGATCCTGACCGTGGCCTTCTTGCCGTTCGGGAGCTCGTACTGGGCGTCCTCGCCGACCTTCTTGCCGTTCACGCCCGAGCCCAGCGGGGACTGCGGCGAGTAGGTCTCGAAGTCGTCGGACGCGTACTCGCGGGAGGCCAGCAGGAACTCCAGCGTGTCGTCCTCGTCGCCGTCGAAGGCGATCGTGACGAGGGTGCCCGGCGCGACCTCGCCGCTCGCGGCGGGGGCCGTGCCGACCTTGGCGTTCTCCAGGAGCTGGGTGAGCTGGCGCACGCGCAGCTCCTGCTTGCCCTGCTCCTCCTTGGCCGCGTGGTAACCGCCGTTCTCGCGCAGGTCGCCCTCCTCGCGGGCAGCCGCGATCTTCATGGCGATCTCCGTGCGGGCGGGACCAGAGAGGTAGTCCAGCTCGGCCTTCAGCTGGTCGTACGCCGCCTGGGTCAGCCAGGTGACGCTCTCGCTCGTCTGGGTCACGGGTGCTCCTCGTCGGTACAGGGGACTACAAAGCCGCCAGCGGCGGGCGAAACCACGAGCCTAACAATTCGGGAAGAAAAGGGGGAGGACACCATGTGTATGAAGTGTGTCATTGGCTCCGGGGGGTGCGGGCGCCCTCCCAGACGGTGCTGGTCCCGAAGTACGTGTCGTACAGGTCCTGGACCTCCAGCAGGCTCTCCGGCGGCACCTTCCCGTACCTGATGCGCTCCAGGTGGCGGAAGTACTCGAACCGCTCCACCCCCGGGGTGATGACCACCAGCATCTCGGCGCTCTCCCCGGGCGCGGCGGCGAAGGCGTGCTGCTGGCCCGGCGGCACGATGACCAGGTCGCCGGCCTCGGCGGTGACCACCTTGTCGCCGGCCAGCAGCTGGGCCGTCCCGTCGATCATGTAGAACATCTCGGCGGACCGGCCGTGGTGGTGCGGGCGGGCGCCGTCGGAGCCCGCCTTGAGGCTCACGCGCATGGTGGACAGGAAGCCGCCGCCCGTGGAGCTGTCGGCCAGCAGCCGCAGGGAGGAGTCCGGCCCGTAGTCGATCTGCTCCGCGTCGGCGGCGCGGACGACGACGGAGTCGTCGAAATCCGGGATGAACAGTGACATGTCGGCTCCTGGGGCTGCTGGTGCGCGGTTGGCGTGACACCCCAGTCGATACCCCGCCCCGGGCGCGCCGTGCGCGCCCCGGGCGGCCGTCTGTCAGCTGTCAGCTCCCCGGGCGCTCGAAGTCGGTCAGGACGCAGTCGTCGACCTGGGCCTTCTCGATCCGGGACCCGGCCGGCGCGCTGAAGGCGGGCTCGCAGTCCAGGCGCAGGAAGCCCAGCTTGTAGAGCCCCTGGCGGATGGTCTTGTTGTTGCTCTCCACGGCGATGTTCGTGCCGACCAGCAGCTTGCTCTTGGTGAGGCTGCGCTGCTGCCCCACCTCGGCGAGCTGCGACTCCTTGGACAGGGTCTGGAGGGCCTTCATGTCGGCGACGAGGTCCAGCCAGTTCAGGTTGTGCGCGCGCGTCGTTCCGCCGAGCTTCCCGCAGACCGCCCGCTGCTTGACGCCCGCGCCCTGGACGTCGCGGCCGACGACCGGCTGGTAGTCGATGGACGCGATGTGCTCGTTGGTGACCAGCATCTCCGTGCAGTCGACCGTCTTCGGGCTGACGAGCCTGCGGAGCTCCTCGATGCTGCCCGCGCTCGGCAGGGCCGGGCCCTTGACGGGGCTGCCCTTGCCGTCCCGGGTGTTGACGAAGTCGGTCAGGACGCAGCCGTCGACCAGGGCCTTCTCCTTCTTGTAGCCCTCCGGCACGGTGAAGTCCGGGTTGCAGACCAGCACGCGCAGGTCCGACTTGGCGAGGGCCAGGGCGGTCCCGGTCTTCCGCGGGAAGGCCATGAAGTTCTTGCCGTAGAAGACCGGGTCGTAGAGGCCTGCGTCCCAGTAGCCCTCGTCGAGCCGCTTCGTGATGTGGTCCTTCTCGGCCTGCTGGTGGGCCTTCATGTCCGAGACCATGGAGATGACGATCTCGCCCCGCTCCTTCTCGTCCGAGCAGACGCCGCGGGCGGTGATGCCCGAGCTACCGGCGGGGGTGAACCCGTTGAGGTTCACCCGGCTGTCGTTCGGGTCGCTGCTCAGGTCCTCGCAGGAGGTGTACTTCTGTACGTACGCCTGCGCCTCGGCGAGCGTGGCCGGTGCGGCGCCGGCGGCGGCCGGGGCCGATGGGGACGCGGAGGCCGTGGCGGCGGCGGTGGCCGGGGCGCTCGGGGCGGGGCTCGCCGCGGCCGGGCTGCCCGGCTTGGCGGGGTCCTCGCAGGCGGTGGCGAGGGTGGTGAGCGCGGCGAGGGCCGCGATCGCGGCGGATATCCGCTGGAGGCGCATGGATGTCTTCCGTCGGGCTGGACAGGGCGCGGGGGAGTGGCATGTCCATGCTAGGCGGGGGTTGCCGCCATGATCAAAGACGGCGCGCCGGGCCCTGCGGGCCGGATTCCGCCGCCGGGGCCCTCCGCGGGCCGGGCTCGCGGGTGTCAGCCCTTGGTGCTCGTCGGCTGGCAGCCGATCAGTTCCACCATCGTGGCGCGGCCCGTGGTCTTCAGGGTGACCATCTCGTCCACCCGCTTCGCGTCCTGCCCGAACGTGAAGTCCGCACGGCCCACCTCGCCGTGCTGCTCGTCCTGGGAGCTGAGGGTGCACACGCCGGTGACCGAGGCCTCCTTGCGGACCTCCAGGTGTACCTTGACCTCGCTGTCGGAGACGATCTGGAACTTGATCACCTCGGCGCTGACGCTCTGCCCGCCGACGTAGTCCCAGCCGATCCAGCCGACCACGGCCAGCAGCCCGACCCCGAGGACCGATCCGACGATCTTCAGCTTCCGGTCCGCGCGCTCGTCCGCCGACCGGCCGTACCGGCCCTCGGGGAGGCCTTCGCGCACCGCGCTCATGATCGATTCCTCTCGTCGGGGAGGGGTGGGGCACCCAGGAATTTTCCAACCCCCGATTCGGTCAATATAGAGGTTGACCGTCGCGCCGAATCACAGAGGATCCTGTCTTGACCGAGCAGCTTCGACTGATGGCCGTCCACGCCCACCCCGACGACGAGTCGAGCAAGGGCGCGGCCACGATGGCCAAGTACGTGTCCGAGGGGGTGCCGGTGCTCGTGGTCACCTGCACCGGCGGCGAGCGCGGCTCCGTGCTGAACCCCAAGCTCCAGGGCGACAAGTACATCGAGGAGAACATCCACGAGGTGCGCGCCAAGGAGATGGACGAGGCCCGCGAGATCCTCGGCATCGACCAGGAATGGCTCGGCTACGTCGACTCGGGCCTGCCCGAGGGCGACCCGCTGCCCCCGCTCCCCGAGGGCTGCTTCGCCCTGGCGGACGTGGAGGAGGCCGCCGGCGAGCTGGTGAAGAAGATCCGCGCCTTCAAGCCGCAGGTCATCACCACCTACGACGAGAACGGCGGCTACCCGCACCCCGACCACATCATGACCCACAAGATCACGATGGTGGCCTTCGACGGCGCGGCCGACACCGACAAGTTCCCCGAGGCCGAGTACGGCGCCCCGTACCAGCCGCAGAAGCTCTACTACAACCAGGGCTTCAACAAGCCGCGCACCATCGCCCTCCACGAGGCCCTCCTCTCCCGCGGCCTGGAATCCCCCTACGGCGAGTGGCTGGAGCGCTGGAAGGAGTTCGAGCGCAAGGAGCGGACCCTGACCACCCACGTGCCCTGCTCCGACTTCTTCGAGATCCGCGACAAGGCCCTCATCGCGCACGCCACGCAGATCGACCCGGACGGCGGCTGGTTCCGCGTCCCCATGGAGGTCCAGAAGGAGGTCTGGCCCACCGAGGAGTACGAGCTCGCGAAGTCGTTCGTCGACACCTCCCTCCCCGAGTCCGACCTCTTCGCGGGCATCCGGGAGAATGCTTAGCCATGAGCGCTACGCAGGCAGCAATCACCCAGTTCCTTCCGCTGGCCGCCGACACCTTCGACAAGAACAAGGTGACCCCGGGCCTCCTCGGGTTCGTCGTGTTCGCGGCACTCGCCATCGGCGTGTGGGGCCTGATGAAGTCGATGAGCAAGCACATGGGCCGCGTCGACTTCGAGGAAGCCCCCGCGCCGGCCGCCGCCACCCCGGCGGCCGACGCCCCCAAGGCGTAGGACCCCGCGACACGGCGCACCGAGCGCCGCCCCGCCCGGCAGACCCCCGGGCGGGACGGCGCTCCCGCGCGCGCCGCTACGCCGCGCCGCGCATCGGTACGCCCATCACCTCCCGCGCCCGCAGGTTCGGGACCAGGCCCAGCCGCCACGCCTGCCAGCCCTCCGCCGGGTCCACCCCGCGCGCCAGCACCACCCCGTACGTCTCCAGGCAGTCCTCCAGCCGGCCGTCCCGCAGCGGATGCGGAGCCGCCGCCAGCCGGGCCAGCTCCGCCCGCGCCTCCTCCAGCGCCGAATCGCCCGCGCCCGCGTACGGCAGCATCGTGCAGCGCAGGAACCGCGCCCAGTCCTCCCCGCGCCGGTCCCCGTACGACACGAACAGCCGCACCGCGTCCTCGCACAGCCCGACCGCCTGCGGCACCCGCCCGTTCCCCGCGTCGACCACCGCCAGCTCCACGCAGGTCCACCCCTCACCGTGCGCCAGCCCGATCCGCCGGAAGTCCGCCCGCGCGTCCACCAGCAGCTGCCGCGCGAATCCGGAGTTGCGCAGGTTCCCCGTCTGCGCCGCCCGCTGGTCCCGCGTCACCCGCCCCGAGTGGTAGCGGGCGTGCGCCAGCCCGTACACGTCCCGCATCCGCGAGAACATCGTCCGGGCCCGCTCCAGCTCCCGCACCGCCCGGTCCCGCTCGCCGTCCTCCTCCAGCGCCTGCCCCAGGTAGTACAGCGTCCAGGCCTCGCCCCGCGCGTCCTCCGCCAGCCGGTGCCGCGCCAGCGCGTCCCGCAGCCGTTCCAGCGCCGCCTCCGGATCACCGTCCACCACCCGGGCCCGCCCCAGCTGCGTCAGCGCCCACGCCTCGCCCCGGTCGTCCCGCGTCCGCCCGTACAGGCCCAGCGCCAGCCGCAGCTCCTCCTCCGCCCGCGCCACCTGACCCGTCCGCAGGTACACCTGCCCCAGCTGGAAGTGCGCCCACGCCTCACCGTGCACGCTCTCGCTCTCCCGGTGCAGCTCCAGCGACCGCTCCAGCAGCGCCACCGCCTCACCGAGCCGCCCCCGGTCCCGCTCCACCGCACCCAGCGCGTGCAGCGCCCACGCCCGGTCGCCCGCCAGCTCCTCCGGCTCCTGCAGCACCAGCGCCTCCCGGATCCGGGCCGCCGCCTCCGGCAGGTTGCCCTGGTGGTGCAGCGTGATCCCCAGCGACACCAGCGCCATCCCCGCGCCCGCCTCCTGCCGCGCCTCCCGGTACTGGTCCACCAGCGACGTCAGCGTCGTGCGCGACTTGTCCAGCTCGCCCAGCTGCCGGGCCGCGATGCCCGTGCGCCACTGCACCGAACGGTTCAGCCGCCCCTGGTCCACCGCCCGCGTCAGCTCGTTGATCTCGCCCAGCCGGTACAGGTCCCCGCGCAGCAGGCAGAAGTCGCACAGCGCCCCCAGCAGGTCCAGCACCGCCTGCTGGTCCACCCCCTCCGCATGCCGCAGCGCCGCCGTGATGAAGCTCGACTCCTCGTCCAGCCAGCGCAGCGCCGCGTCCAGCGAGGCGAAGCCGTGCCCCCCGAAGTGGTTCGCCCGCGTCGACATCTTCCCGTCGACCATCCGGATCACCGAGTCGGCCAGCTGCGCGTAGTCCCGCACCAGGCGCTCCTGCGCGGCCGCCGCCCGCGCCCGGTCCTCGTCCGCCGCCAGCCGCGCCGCCGCGTACGAGCGCACCGCGTCGTGCATCCGGTACCGCTCCCCGCGTACGAGGTCCAGCAGGCCCGCCCGCGCCAGCTCGCCCAGCAGCCGCCCGGCCTCCACCCGGTCCGCGCCCGCCAGCGCCGCCGCCGCGGCCGCCCCCAGCGAGGCCCGCCCCGCCAGCGTCAGGCGCCGCAGCAGCTGCCGCCGCTCCTCCGGCAGCCGTGCGTAGGCCAGCTCCAGGGCGTGCTCCAGCCCCCCGCCCCCGCCGCCGTCCGAGGCCCGCGCCGAGCCCAGCGGGGCCAGCACCCGCAGCGCCAGCGGCAGTCCCGCCCCCAGCTCCAGCAGCCCCTCCAGCGCCGCACCCTCCGGTGCCGCCTCGCCCGCCGCCCGGGCCCCGGCGCGCAGCACCTCCGCCGCCTCCTCCCGCGCGAGGCGGACCACCGGCAGCTGGTGCACCCACGCCCCCAGGTCCGCGGGCAGCTCCAGCGGCTCCCGGGCCGTGACCAGCACCAGGCTCTCCGTCCGCTCCGGCACCAGCGCCCGTACCTGACCCGCGTCCACCGTGTCGTCCAGCACCACCGTCACCGGGAAGCCCTGCAGGTGCTGGTGGTACAGCTCGGTCAGCCGGCGCACCTGCGACTGGGCCGACGCCCCCTCGCGGAACAGCAGCTGCTCGCGCGGCGCCCCCAGCCGGTTCAGCAGGTGCAGCAGCGCCTCCCGCGTCGACAGCGGGGCCTCGCCCGCACCCGTGGCCCCGCCCCGCAGGTCCACCACGCACGCCCCGCGGAACTGGTCCCGCAGCGCGTGCGCCGCCCGCAGCGCCAGCGCCGTACGCCCCACCCCCGGCTCGCCGTGCAGCACGACCACCACCGGCCGGGTCTCCGTACTGGCCCGCGCGGCCGACACCCACTGCGCGATCCGGGTCAGCTCCGCGCGCCGGCCCGTGAACAGCGCGTCCGCGTCCGGGAGCTGCCCGAACGACTGCTCCAGCATGCTGCGCCGGCGCGCCTCCGCGCTGCGGTCGCCCCCGCGCAGCGGCGCCGCACCGCCGCCGCCCGGGCCGACCGCCACCCCGTTCGCGACGCGTCCGCGCACCGGGCCCCGGCCCTGCGAGGAGCCCGCCGCCGCCACCGCCCGCTCCTGCTCCAGGAAGGGGCGGATCCCGCGCACCTCCAGCGCCGTCAGCCACTGCAGCCGCAGCTGCTCCGCGCCGCCCGGCCGGCCGGCCGCCCCGGCCCGCCGGTTCGCCGCGGGCACGTGCAGGGCCGTCACCTTGGCCACCGTCGCCGCCGCCCCCGCGACGCCCACGACGATGCCCGCGCTGAACGCCGTCCCCGCGTCCACCCCGAACGCCAGGTCCGCCCCGACGGCCGCGGCCGCGGCGACCCCCGTCACGAACAGCGAGGCCCCGGTGTTGCCGCGCCGGAAGGCCTCCCCGAGGGACTGCTCCCCGGCGGCCGCCTCGTCCAGCGCCGCCACGTACGCCGCGTACTCCTCGGCGGCGGCCGCCGCGATCCCGTCCAGCGCCTCCCGCCCGCGCGCGAGCAAGGCCTCGGCATCCCCCGCGCCCGCCCGCCGGACCTCCTCCTCGACGGCCCGGGCCAGCACCCGTTCGGCCTCGACACGATGGCTGTCCCGCATCGGCATCCTCCTCGGAGAGCTCCGGAAACGTGCGCCAAGTGTCCTGCGGGACAGTCCGGAGCGCGAGGAATCTGAGCTATTTCAGAGGGAGTTGGGGGTCCGGCGGACATCCGCGTGCATATATGTACGCCCCGGCGCGCCCCGGGCGGTGCCTACCCTGGACCCATGACCCCACGGTGGAAGGTCCCGGCCCTCTGCGCCGCCCTCCTCGCGCTAGCGGTCGCGGTCGTGGTCGCGTTTGCGGTCACGCCCGTGTCCGTGTCCCTGTCCGCCCCCCCGAAGGCGCCGCCGCAGCGCGGATTCACCCTCCGCTACGAGACCCCCGACCCCGCCGACGAGGACCACGCCGCCCTCCTCCACGCCCGCGGACCGGCCGAACGCGCCGTCGAAGCCCTCAACGCCTACATCGACCTTCCGGAGCGCGTCACCGTCCTCGCCCGCTCCTGCTCCGGCGAGGGCGCCGGCTACGACCCGGCCGCCCGCCGCATCGAGCTCTGCTACGACGACCTCGCCGAGGACCGGGAGCTCCTCGGCGACGACGCGGCCGCCGCCGACGTCGCCGCCGAAACCGTCTACCACGAAGCCGGCCACGCCCTCGTCGAGGCCCTCGGCCTGCCCGTGGCCTCCGACCGAGCCGAGGAGGACACCGCCGACGCCTTCGCCGCGTTCATGCTCATCCGCGAAGGCCCGCAGGGCGAACGTGCCCTGCTCGCCGCCGCCGAGGCCTACGGCCTCGCACCACCGCCCGGCCCCGGACCCGACGAACACGCCCCGCCCGCCGAACGCGCCGCCGCCCACCTCTGCCTGCTGTACGGCGCCGCCCCCGAACGCCACCCCGGCCTCGCCGCCCGCACCCGTGGCTGCGCCCCCGACTGGCCCACCGTCCGCGACGCCTGGACCCGCGACCTCAAACCCCTGCTCAGGACCCCAGGACCCGGTCCCGCCAGCGGATGAACGACCCCTCCGCATCCCCCGTGTACGACCACGGCACCCGCGTCGCCCGGTTCTCCAGCAACGCGAACACCGGCCCCGCCTCACCTTCCATCCCCGCCTGCACCAGACCGTGCGCCAGGTGGTTCAGGTCCGCCACGTCCTGCGCGTACACCGCAGTCCGGCCGCCGATCCACTTCTCCAGGGCCTCCCGCAGGTCCCACTGCGCCCGCCCGCCGCTCCAGTGCGTGGCCAGTCCGATCGCCGAACGCCCCTGCTCCGCCTGCGCGTACCGGAACTGCTCCGCCCGCGCCACCTGCGGAAGCACCGCCAGCGGAGAGCCGACCGGGGCGTATACGGCCGTGTCCCACGCGAAGTTGTACGCCTCCCCGTGCGAGCCGTGCCACCGCGCCGACAGGTACCGCAGCGCCTGGTGGTGGCCCTCGCGGTGGAACGGGTCCCGGGCCCGCAGCTCCTTCCACCAGTGCCCCAGGTTCGGGTCGCCGCCCTCGTACAGCCGGGCCAGCGCCACCAGCGACACGTACGGATGCGGGTCCCGCGGAGCCAGCCCCGCCGCCCGCAGGCACAGGTCCGAGGTCCGGTCCAGCGCCCCGCGCGCCGGCAGCGTCCCGCCGCGCGCCACCGCGAACATCCGCATCACCTCGGTCTCCGCGCGCAGCACCGCCGCGTCCGGGTCCGAGGGGTCCGACGCGTGCCACACGTCCACCGTGTGCCGGTCCGCCGCCGCGTCCGCCAGCAGCCGGATGCGGTGCGCACGCCGGTCCCAGTCGTCGCGCGGATGCCCCGCGAGCAGGTCCCGGGCGCCCTCCCAGCGGCCCATCGCCATGTCCTGGCAGCCCTCTTCCAGGGCCCGGTCACCGAACGCCGGATCGTAGTCCGGGGCACCGGACCGCCGACGGCGCAGCCACGCTGACATGCGTACTCCTCGATAGGGGCCTGGGGCCGGGCCGGGCCGGTGCGTGCGTGCGTCAGAAGTCGCTCAGGACGCCGTCCCGCCGGCGCCCCGCATGGGCGGCCGCGTGCAGCTCGCCGCCGACGGCGGGCTGCCCGGGGTCCAGCGGCCGGGGGCTGAAGTACGGCAGGCCGCGCAGCCACGCCGCGAACATCGGCACCAGCCCCAGCGCCAGCGCCCCCAGCCCGACGGCCAGCGCGCTGCCCGTCAGCTCGGGCAGCGACACCACGAAGACCCAGCCCATGAACAGCGCCCCGGCCAGCGGCCACAGCCCGACGAAGAGCAGGTTCCCGGCCGACCGGAACAGCACCTTGCGGTACGCCACCACCGCCGACAGGCCCGCCAGCGCGTAGTAGAAGGCGATGTGCAGCCCGATCCCGCTCACCGCGTCGCGCACGAACTGCGCGCCCGAACCGGCCGTGGCGGCGACCGCCACCATCAGCAGCGCCACGCCCGCCATCCACCCGGTGGCCACGGCCGGCGTGCCCCACTCCCGGTGGATCCGTCCGAACACGGACGGCACGGTGCCGTCGCGGCCCATCGCGAAGAGCGTCCGCGTCGCCTGCAGCAGGGCCGTCTCCAGCGTGGCCACGGTCGACAGCACGACCGCCAGCACCAGCAGCCGCCCGCCCCAGCCGGGCCATACGGCCTCGCCCAGCTCGGACAGGAACCCGTCGGGGTTCCTGCGCACCGCGTCCACGCCGATCAGCCGGACGGTGGCGACGGTGAACAGCGTGAACACCACGAACGACACCACCACCCCGATCAGCCCGCCCAGCCCGAAGCCCCGACGGCCGCCGCGCGTCTCCTCGTTGAGGTTGCTCTCCACGTCCCAGCCCGCGTACATCACCCCGGCGACCAGCGCCCCGGCGACGAATCCGTGCGCGGCGTCGAAGTGCCCGAAGCCGAACCAGGAGAGCGAGAACTGCGTCTTGTGGCCGTCCGTGGCGAGGGCCGCGACCGCGAAGGACAGGAGCAGCGCGAGCTGGGTGCCCGTGATGATCCGCCGTGCGTACGGGCCGATCCGCGCCCCGAGTGCCACCACGCCCGCCATGAGGACGAACAGCCCCGCGCCCACCGCCGTCGTCAGGCCGGCCCGGCCGGCGCTGCCGGCGCCGGCCAGGGCGAGCACGGCACTGCCGGCGGGCCGGGTGGCGGCGACGAGGAACACGGTCGCGGAGACGACGAGGGCCCAGCCGCTCAGGAACCCGAGGAAGGGGTGCAGCGCCCGCGCCACCCACGCGTAACTGGCCCCGGCGTTGACGTCGAGGCGTCCGAGGTGGCGGAAGGCCAGCGCGATCCCGATGGTCGGCAGCGCGCAGTACAGCAGCACGGCCGGGCCGGCGAGGCCGACGGTGGCGACCAGTACGGGGATCGTCGCCGCGAGGGTGTACGCGGGCCCGCACCCCCCGACGGCCATGACGACGGCGTCGAACGTCCCGAACACCCCGGCGCGCAGCTCGCCCCCGCCACCGTTCCCGGCCCTCCTGCCCAACGTGCTTCCCCTTCCGGCCGTGTCACAGGGGGCCGATCTTGCCGACGCCGAAGTGGCCGCACAAGCCCTACTCTTCGGTTTCTTTTGTCGGCGGCCAATCTGAACACGGAAAACGGCGCCCACATCCTGGACAGCTGCGGATTTCGTTGTCTCATGACGATGCCCGACGAGCCCGCCCCGAGGGCTAGATTGGCCCCATGCCGAACCGCCTCGCGAACGAGACCTCGCCGTACCTGCTCCAGCACGCCGACAACCCGGTCGAGTGGTGGCCCTGGTCGCCGGAGGCGTTCGAGGAGGCGCGGCGGCGTGACGTGCCGGTGCTGCTCAGCGTCGGCTACTCCAGCTGCCACTGGTGCCACGTCATGGCCCACGAATCGTTCGAGGACGAGCCGGCCGCCGCCTACATGAACGAGCACTTCGTCAACATCAAGGTCGACCGCGAAGAGCGCCCCGACATCGACGCCGTCTACATGGAGGCCGTGCAGGCGGCGACCGGGCAGGGCGGGTGGCCCATGACCGTGTTCCTCACGCCCGACGCCGAGCCCTTCTACTTCGGGACCTACTTCCCGCCCGAGCCCCGGCACGGGATGCCCTCCTTCACGCAGGTGCTCGAAGGCGTGCGGACCGCCTGGACCGGGCGCCGCGAGGAGGTCGCCGAGGTCGCGCAGCGGATCGTGCGGGATCTCGCCGGGCGGCAGCTGGACTACGGGAAGGCCGGGATGCCGGGGCCCGAGGAGCTGGGGCAGGCGCTGCTCGGGCTGACGCGGGAGTACGACGCCGCGCGGGGCGGTTTCGGCGGGGCGCCGAAGTTCCCGCCGTCCATGGCGCTGGAGTTCCTGCTGCGCCACCACGCCCGGACCGGGTCCGAGGGGGCCCTGCAGATGGCCGCCGACACCTGTGAGGCGATGGCCCGGGGCGGGATCTACGACCAGCTCGGCGGCGGGTTCGCGCGGTACTCCGTGGACCGGGAGTGGGTCGTGCCGCACTTCGAGAAGATGCTGTACGACAACGCGCTGCTGTGCCGGGTGTACGCGCACCTGTGGCGGGCCACCGGTTCGGACCTCGCGCGGCGCGTGGCGCTGGAGACCGCCGACTTCATGGTGCGGGAACTGCGGACGGAGCAGGGCGGCTTCGCCTCCGCGCTCGACGCCGACAGCGAGGAGCCGCTGAGCGGCAGGCACGTCGAGGGCGCGTACTACGCCTGGACGCCCGCGCAGCTGGCCGAGGTGCTGGGGGAGGAGGACGGGGCGCTCGCCGCCGCGTACTTCGGGGTCACCGAGGAGGGGACCTTCGAGCACGGCAAGTCGGTGCTGCAACTGCCGCAGGACGGGCCGGTGGTGGAGGCCGGGAAGGTCGCCTCCATCAGGGAGCGGCTGCTCGCCGCGCGCGGCCGGCGGCCCGCGCCCGGGCGGGACGACAAGGTCGTCGCCGCGTGGAACGGGCTGGCCGTCGCCGCGCTCGCCGAGTGCGGGGCCTTCTTCGAGCGGCCCGACCTGGTCGAGCGGGCCATCGAGGCCGCGGACCTGCTCGTGCGGGTGCACATGGACGGCATGGCCCGGCTGGCGCGGACCAGCAAGGACGGGCGGGTCGGGGCCAACGCCGGGGTGCTGGAGGACTACGGGGACGTCGCCGAGGGGTTCCTCACGCTGGCCTCCGTCACCGGGGAGGGGGTGTGGCTGGAATTCGCCGGGTTCCTCGTGGACCTGGTCATGGCCCGCTTCACCGCCGAGGACGGCTCGCTCTACGACACCGCGCACGACGCCGAGCAGTTGATCCGCAGGCCGCAGGACCCCACCGACACCGCCGCCCCCTCGGGCTGGACGGCGGCCGCCGGCGCGCTCCTCTCGTACGCCGCGCACACCGGTTCGGCGCCGCACCGGGAGGCGGCGGAGCGGGCGCTGGGGGTGGTGCACGCGCTCGGGCCGCGCGCCCCGCGGTTCATCGGGCACGGGCTGGCGGTCGCGGAGGCGCTGGTCGACGGGCCGCGGGAGGTGGCCGTGGTGGGTCATCCGGAGGATCCGGCGACGGCCGCGCTGCACCGGACGGCGTTGCTGGCGACGGCTCCCGGGGCGGTGGTGGCGGTCGGTCTGCCGCGCAAGTCCGACGGCAGCGGAGGGGAGTTCCCACTTCTGGCCGAGCGCACACTCGTCCGCGACCTTCCGACGGCGTATGTGTGCCGTCACTTCGTCTGCGCGCGGCCTACGACAGAACTCGTCTCACTGGCTGAGCAGTTGGGTGTGGTTCATCACTGAATGTGGGAGAGTAGCGTCAATTCCGGTTGCCGCGAGACCACTTGGAAACGTGGTTTTTATTCGAGCGGCTCCTGAGTTTCATTTTCGCTGTCTAGTCTCGTGTCTTCAGGAGTGACGAGACCGCGCACTGGGGGGTGCGCGCATGGGGGTACGGGGGCGGCAGGCCGGGGGGCCGGGAGCCGCCTCCGGGGGGTTTTCGATCGCCGCCTGGGGTTGCGGCTCGGCTGTGGGGGACAGTTTGCTCACCTCTGTCTTTATTGCCGCCATTTCTCTGGCGCTCTTCTGGATGGCCGCGTTCACGCTGTGGTGGCAGATGCACGCCTGGCGGACGCCCGAGACGCTCGCGGCGACCCGCTTCGACAGCCCTGACAGCGGGGGACGGCTGGCCTTCTCGCTGCTGCTGCCGGCCCGCCACGAGCAGGCCGTGCTGGAGCACACCATCGACCGGCTGCTCGAATCGAGCCACACCGACTACGAGATCATCGTCATCGTCGGCCACGACGACCCCGAGACGGCCGCCGTCGCCGAGCGCGCCGCCGTACGCGCGCCCGAGCGCGTACGGGTCGTCGTCGACCACAACGAGACCAAGAACAAGCCGAAGGCCCTCAACACCGCCCTGCCGCACTGCCGGGGCGACATCGTCGGGGTCTTCGACGCCGAGGACCAGGTCCACCCCGAGCTGCTCACCCACGTCGACCACGCCTTCCGCTCCACCGGCGCGGACGTGGTCCAGGGCGGGGTGCAGCTGATCAACTTCCACTCCAGCTGGTACAGCCTGCGCAACTGCCTGGAGTACTTCTTCTGGTTCCGCTCCCGCCTCCACCTGCACGCCGAGAAGGGCTTCATCCCGCTGGGCGGCAACACCGTCTTCGTGCGCACCGCGGTGCTGCGCGAGGCGGGCGGCTGGGACCAGAACTGCCTCGCCGAGGACTGCGACCTGGGCGTGCGGCTGTCGTCGGTGGGCAAGAAGGTGGTCGTCGCGTACGACTCCGACATGGTCACCCGCGAGGAGACCCCGGGCTCGCTGATGAGCCTGCTCAAGCAGCGCACCCGCTGGAACCAGGGCTTCCTGCAGGTCTACCGGAAGAAGGACTGGCAGCAGCTGCCCGGCCGGGGGCAGCGCTGGCTGGCCCGCTACACGCTGATGACACCGTTCATGCAGGCGGCCACCGGGGTGATCATCCCGGTCAACTGCGCGGTGGCCGTCTTCCTCGACGTGCCCGTGGGCATCGCGATCATCACCTTCCTCCCCATGATCACGGCGATGGTGACGTTCGTCTTCGAGATCGTCGGCCTGCACGACTTCGGCCGCCAGTACGGCCTGCGCGTGCGGTTCACGCACTACCTCAAGCTCATCGTGGGCGGCCCCTTCTACCAGGTGCTGCTGGCGGGCGCCGCGATCCGCGCGGTCTGGCGCGAGCAGCGCGGCCGCAACGAGTGGGAGCTGACCAGCCACACCGGCGCGCACCTGACCTCCGCCACGTCGAGTGCCTCCGCCTCCGTCTCCGCCTCCGTCTCCGCCACTTCGATCCGAGAGGACAGCCTCCGGTGACCGCCACCCTGCCCACGGCCACTGATCCCCAGCCGGCTGATCCCGCCGACACCGCCCAGCTGCTGCCCGTACGCCGTCCGCCCGGCTCCGGCGGGTCCGGCGGCGCCGGTGCCGCGGGCCCCGGGGGCCGGGGCGGCGGCGGCCTCGGGGTGCGCCCGGCCGCGTTCGCGCGCCCGATGGTGCGGTTCCGGTCCTCCCGGCCGGACCTGCTGCTGTGCGGGGTGATCCTGCTGGCGATCGTCCTCGTACAGGGCTGGAACATCACCAACTTCCCGACCCTGAGCGACGACGAGGGCACGTACCTCGCCCAGGCGTGGGCCGTCCAGCAGGGCGACGGGCTGGCCCACTACACGTACTGGTACGACCACCCGCCGCTGGGCTGGATACAGATCGCGGGCCTGACGTACCTGCCCGCCCTCTTCGTGCCCGACTGGATGACGGTCGCGCCGATGCGCTTCTCCATGCTGGCCGTCTCCGCCGCGAGCTCGGTGCTGATGTACGTGCTGGCGCGCCGGCTGTGGCTGCCGCGCTGGGCGGCGGGGCTGGCGATGGGGCTGTTCGGGCTGTCGCCGCTGTCGGTGGTCCTCCAGCGGGAGATCTTCCTCGACAACCTCGCCGTGATGTGGATGCTGCTGGCGTTCTGCCTCGCCGCGTCCCCCAGCCGGCACCTGTGGCACCACTTCGGCTCGGGACTGGCGGCCGCCACCGCCGTCCTGACCAAGGAGACGATGCTGGTGGTGCTCCCGGCGCTGCTGGTGACGATGTGGCGCCACAGCCACCGCGACACCCGCAAGTTCGCCGTGACCGGGGCGATAACCGCCTGCGCGCTGATAGGGCTGTCGTACCCGCTGTTCGCCCTGCTCAACAACGAGCTCCTGCCCGGCGCCGGGCACGTCTCCCTGATCGACGGCATCACCTACCAGATGAGCCGTCCCGGCTCCGGCTTCATCCTCGAACCCGGCACCGGTTCGAACGGGGTGTTCCGCTCCTGGCTCTACTACGACTCCGTCCTGCCGCTCGGCGGGCTGGCCGGTGCCGTGCTGCTGCTGGTCACCCACCGCTGGTCGGTGACCGCCCGCGCGCTGGCCGGGCCCGCCCTGGCGGTGGTGATCCTGGCCGTGGTCGCGATGCGGCCCTCCGGCTACCTGCCGGCGATGTACGTGATCCAGGCGCTGCCGTTCCTGGCGCTGGTCCTCGCCGGGGGCGCGGCCAGCATCACGCACGCCGTGCTGCGCCGCCGGCGTGCGCCGGGGGAGCGCCGGGGCGTGGTGTACGCGCGGCGGGCGCTGGTCGGCGTGCTCGCCGTGGCGGCGGCCGCGTTCGTGCTGCCGCGCTGGTACGAGGGGAACCGGACCGCCCTCACCGTCGACGCCAACGCCCCCTACCGGCAGGCGGCGGCCTGGCTCGGCCGTGAGGTGGCCGACCCGGCGAACACCCGCGTCCTCGTGGACGACGCGCTCTGGCTCGACGCCGTTCACCACGGTTTCGCACCCGGGGACGGGGCGATCTGGTTCTACAAGGCGGACCTCGACCCGGCCGTCACCAAGACCCTGCCGCGCGGGTGGCGGGACATCGACTACGTGGTCTCCTCGCCCACCGTGCGTCGCGACGCGGCGGACCTGCCCAACGTGAAGGCTGCTCTGGAGCATTCGACCGCGGTCGCCGTCTTCGGTACGGGCGAGGACCGTATCGAGATCCGCCGGACCGACCGCGAGAGTGGGAGCTGAACCACGATGAGCGAGAACCTGGGGCCCCCGCACGCCCTGGATGATCCGGAAGTCGACGCTCCGCCGCCGAGCGCCGGCGGCCGCGGCCGGGAGGCGCCGCGCTTCCTGGCGCGGCCGGCGGCCCTGCTCTCCGCGAGCCCCCTCGTGCGGATGATCGGCTTCGGGCTGGTCGGGGCCTCCGGCTTCGTGCCGAACCTGGCGGCGCTCTGGCTGCTGACCCACGCCGGGATGCAGTACCTCGTCGCCGGAGTGCTCGCCAACCAGGCCGGGGTGCTGTGGAACTTCCTCTTCATCGAGACGCTGGTCTTCCGCGACCGGCGCCGCCACCGCCACTGGGCGGACCGCCTCGGCCGCTTCGCCGTCATCGCCAACGCCGACCTGCTGCTGCGCGTCCCGCTCATCGCGCTGTTCGTGGACCGCTTCGGCCTGGAGGTGCTGCCCGCGACCGCGCTGGCGCTGGTCATCACCTTCGTCCTGCGTTTCGCCGCCACCGAGGCACTCGTCTACCTGCCGCGCGGGCCACGTGCGGCGCGCACCACCAGGAGTTGAGCCGTACCGAAAGGACCACGTATGCGTAGGAAGATCCGACGGGGGGCGGGGCGCCGGGCCGTCCTGGTCGCCGTCGGCGCGATGACCGCCAGCCTGCTCCTGACCGCACCCCAGCAGGCCACGGCCGGAGCGCCGAACCTGCTGACCAACCCCGGCTTCGAGACCGCCGGCCCGGCCGGCTCCGACATGCCCGCCTGCTGGTCGAAATCGGGCTGGGGCGACAACGACTTCACCTTCGCCACCGTCGCCGACGCCCACAGCGGCACCAAGGCCATGAAGGTCACGGTGACCCGCCGGGTCAGCGGCGACCGCAAGGCCCTGGTCACCGAGAACGCCGCCTGCGCCCCGACGGTGGTGCCGGGGAAGCAGTACGACCTGTCCGCCTGGTACAAGTCGGACACCCCGGACGTGTCGGTGACGGTGTTCCGCCACGACACCACCGCGGGCTGGCAGTACTGGACCGACCTGCAGAACCCGCCGGTCAGCGCCGCGTGGGCGCGTACGGAGGTCCGTACGCCCGCCGTACCGCCGAACACCGACAAGATCGCGTGGGGTCTGTCCGTCTACGGCGTGGGCACCCTCACCACCGACGACTACGCGCTGGAAGAGGTGGGCGCCGTCCCGCCCCAGCCCGCCTGCACGGGCACGGCCGAGCAGTGCGCCAAGGGCAAGTGGGAGGTGATGGGCACCCAGAACCCGGTGCGCTCGATGCACGCCGTGGTCCTCAAGAACGGCAAGGTGCTGCTGATCGCCGGCTCCGGCAACGACATCTCCCAGTTCAACGCGGGCACCTTCACCTCCGCCGTCTACGACCCGGTGGCGGGCACCGCCAAGACGATCCCGACGCCGGTGGACATGTTCTGCTCGGGGCACGTGCAGCTGGCCGACGGCCGGGTGCTGGTGATGAGCGGCAACAAGGGCTATCCGTCCGCCGACGGCAAGATCGGCTACCAGGGGCTGAAGGACAGCTACGTCTTCGACCCGGCGACGGAGACGTACACGAAGACCAACGACATGAACGGCGGGCACTGGTACCCGTCCGCCACCATCCTCGGCAACGGTGACGTGATCTCCTTCGGCGGGCTGAAGGAGGACTCCACGGGCAACGTCACGGCGGAGAAGTTCTCGGCGGCGCAGAACAAGTGGCTGCCGATGAACGAGGTCAACCAGACCTG
Source organism: Streptomyces sp. NPDC004126 (assembly GCF_050275515.1). Taxonomy (NCBI): domain Bacteria; kingdom Bacillati; phylum Actinomycetota; class Actinomycetes; order Kitasatosporales; family Streptomycetaceae; genus Streptomyces; species Streptomyces sp. NPDC004126. The sequence goes on from NZ_JBNNPF010000018.1 coordinate 93,946, forward strand.
GTCGTACTGGGGCCTGTACCCGTCGATGATCCTCATGCAGGACGGCCGGCTCTTCTACTCCGGCAGCCACACCTTCGGCAACGGCACGCCCGGTTCGGGCGCCTCGGTCTACGACTACGACGCCAACACCATCACCGACGTGCCCGGCCTGCGGAAGAAGGACGAGCGGGACGAGTCGGCGAGCGTCCTGCTGCCCCCGGCCCAGGACCAGCGGGTGCTGACCGTCGGCGGCGGCAACAACGAGAGCAACCCGGCGGCCAACCGGCTCACCGACATCATCGACCTGAAGAAGCCGAGCCCCGCCTACACGGCGGGCCCCGACCTCCCGCAGGGCCTCGTCGACACGGGCACGGGCAAGCGTCCGCAGACCGGCGCCGAGGGCAAGATGTACGTCTCCGCGGTGCTGCTGCCCGACGGCAAGGTGCTGGAGACCGGCGGCGGCCTCCACGACCGGGCCGACCCGGTCTTCGAGGCCTCGTTCTTCGACCCGGCCAGCAACACCTACCAGGCGGGCCTGGCCACCGACCCGATCCCGCGCACCTACCACTCGGGGTCGTTCCTGCTGCCCGACGGCCGCGTCATGTCCGTCGGCGACAACCCGGGCAACGGCACGTACAACCACGCGGTGTCGATCTACACGCCGCCGTACCTGTTCAAGGGGCCGCGCCCGAAGCTCACCTCGGTGATCGACACGGAGTGGGTGTACGGGGACACGCAGCGGATCACGGTCGACCGGCCGATCGCCAAGGCCGAACTGATCCGCCCGGCGGCGGTCACCCACTCCTCGGACCCCAACCAGCGGTTCGTGGACCTGCCGATGACGGTGATCGACAACAAGACGATCGACCTCAACGTGACGAGCAACCCCAACCTGGCCCCGCCCGGCTGGTACATGCTCTTCGGGGTCGACGCGAACGGCGTCCCGTCGGTCGCGACCTGGGTCCACCTGGGCGGGGCCCCCGCGCTGGCGGCGGCGGCCAAGGCCGACGGCAAGCAGCTGCCCGCACCGCACGAGCACTCCTTCGCCGACAAGCTCGCCCCGCCCAAGGCCAACCCCGGGCAGCGGGACTCGGCCCCGGTCGCGCCCACCGTGGCCGGCTGCGACCGGCACTACGGGACGGCGAGCGTCTGCGTACCGGGCGCCTTCCCGGCGGAGGTGAAGAAGACGACCAAGGCCCGCTGCGAGTGGCTGGCCGCGCACCAGTTCCCGAAGCGGATGAAGGTCAACGGCAGCGACCCCCTGCGGCTCGACCAGGACGGGGACGGCTACACCTGCTGAGGGGCCCGCGCCCCAAGTGCACCCGTTTGACGGCCCGTCGCCCCCCGTGGGAGGCGGGCCGTCCTCCTACGCTGAGCGCTGGCCTCTTCCGGTCCGTCCCGTTCTGGTGGAAAGGTTCCGCGCCCATGCCCGAGACCGCCCCGTCCGCAGCGCACCGTCCCTGGCCCGCCTTGCTGCTGGCCTGCGCCCTGCTCGGTCCGCCGGTGCTCGCGGGACAGGCACGGGCCGCGGACGGCGTCGGCAGCATCAAGGAGTTCACGCCCCCCACGGCGGGCAGCGGGCCGGTCGGGATCACCTCCGGGCCCGACGGCAACGTGTGGTTCACCGAGAACGCGACCGACCGGATCGGGCGGATCACCCCGGACGGGAAGATCAAGGAGTTCCGCGTGCCCACCGCCGGCAGCCTGCCGGACGACATCACCTCGGCGGCCGACGGCAACCTGTGGTTCACGGCACCCTCCGGCAAGCGGATCGGGCGTATCACGACCTCCGGCAGGATCACCGAGTTCCCGCTGTCGAGGGCCGGCACCTACCCGGTGGGCATCACCGGGGGGCCGGACGGCAACGTGTGGTTCGCCGACTCCGGGGTCGCGCGCATCGGGCGGGTCACCCCGTCCGGCAAGGTCACCGACTTCCCGCTGCCCGCGACGGAGAGCGCCCCGTACCGGATCACCAACGGACCGGACGGGAACCTGTGGTTCACCGAGCCCGCCACCAACCGGGTCGGGAAGATCACCCCGTCCGGGAAGGTCACCGGGTACCCGCTGCCGAACCCGGAGGGCGCCCCCTTCAACATCTCCGCCGGGCCGGACGGGAACCTCTGGTTCACCGACCCGAACTCCAACGCCGTCGGGCGGATCACCCCGCACGGCAAGGTGAGGATGTTCCCGCTGCCCACGGTCAACAGCGGACCGGTGGGCATCGCGGCGGGCCCGGACGGGAACCTCTGGTTCGGCGAGTCCAACATCAACCGGATCGGGCGGATCACCCCGTCCGGCAAGGTCACCGAATTCCCCGTGCCGACGCCCGACGTGGACAACACTCCGTTCCACATCGCCGCCGGCCCCGACGGGAACATGTGGTTCACGGAGCTGATCGGCAACCGGATCGGGCGGGTCGAGCTCGGGGGCCGGGCCGCCGACCTGGCCGTGCGGCTGGCGGCTCCGGGCAAGGCCCGCGCGGGCGACGCGTACACCTACACGGTGACGGTGACCAACCACGGCCGCTCCGCCGCGGCCCGCACGGTCGTACGGCTGGCCAAGCCGCGCGGCGCGTACACGGTGTCGGCCGCCCCGCAGGCCAAGCGGCCCACCGCCGACGAGCTGACCTGGGACGTGGGCACGCTCGCGGCCGGGAAGCAGCGGACCTTCCGCGTCACGGTGCGGCCGGGGAACAAGAGCAAGGGCACGTTCGACGCCGCGGTCCGGGTGACCTCGGCCACCTTCGACCCGGTCACCGCGAACAACAGGGCGGCCGTCCGGACCGACGTGGCCGGCCGCCGCTGAGGGGCGGCCCGGCCGTGTGAGGCCTACGCGTGCCGGTACGCGGCCAGCGAGATGCCGACGTAGTGGGCCACGAAGGCCGCCAGCGTCAGGGAGTGGAAGACCTCGTGGAAGCCGAAGACGCGGGGGGAGGGGTTGGGGCGCTTCATCCCGTAGATGACCCCGCCCACGCTGTACAGCAGACCGCCGACGATCACCAGGACGAGGACGGCGATACCGCCGGTCCGCATGAAGTCGGGCAGGAAGAACACCGCCGCCCACCCCATCGCGATGTAGCAGGGGGTGTACAGCCAGCGCGGGGCGCCGACCCAGAAGACGCGGAAGGCGATGCCGGCCGCGGCCGCGATCCACACCGCCCACAGCAGGGGCCTGCCGGTGGAGTCGGGCAGCAGCAGGACCGCGAGCGGGGTGTAGGTGCCCGCGATGATCAGGAAGATGTTCGCGTGGTCGAGCCGCCGTAGGACGGCCTCGCCGCGCGGCCCCCACGTACCGCGGTGGTAGACGGCGCTGACGCCGAAGAGCAGGCAGGCGGTGAGGACGTACACCCCGCAGGCGACGCGCGCCCTCGTCGAGTCGGTGAAGGCCATCAGCACCAGGCCGGCGATCACCACGGCGGGGAACATCCCGGTGTGCAGCCAGCCGCGCATCAGCGGCTTGGCCTCCGGACCTGCCGTGACGGGCGGTGCGCCCGGTACGGCGCTCGGCACGGCGGCGGCGTCTGAAGTCATGGTCCACATGCTACCTACGGGTCCGTAGGTTTCTGTTAGTCCTCTTTACGGAAGATTGACGGACGTGGCGATGCTCACGTGAGAGGCCCCCTGGACATATGCGCACATCCACCGGATGATCAGATGAGTGCGGTCGGCACCGGATGAGCGGAGCGCGAAGCGTCCGGGTCGCAGCCCCCACGGGGCATACACCAAACAAACCCCTCAACAAGGAGCAATCGTGGCGCGCGAGAACGCGGCTCCCACTTCCGTCCCGACGACCCACCGGGAGCTCGTCTCCTGGGTGGAGGAGATCGCAGCCCTGACCCAGCCGGACCGCATCGTCTGGTGCGACGGCTCCGAGGCCGAGTACGAGCGCCTGTGCGAGGAGCTCGTCGCCAAGGGCACGTTCAAGAAGCTCGACGAGACCAAGCGCCCGAACTCGTACTACGCAGCCTCCGACCCCTCCGACGTCGCGCGCGTCGAGGACCGCACCTTCATCTGCTCCGAGAAGGAGGAGGACGCGGGCCCGACCAACCACTGGAAGGCTCCTTCCGAGATGAAGGAGATCTTCGCGGGAGAGCAGGGCATCTTCCGCGGCTCCATGAAGGGCCGGACGATGTACGTCGTCCCGTTCTGCATGGGCCCCCTCGGCTCCGACCTCTCCGCGATCGGCGTCGAGATCACCGACTCCGCCTACGTCGCGGTCGCCATGCGCACCATGACCCGCATGGGCAAGGCCGTCCTCGACGAGCTCGGCTCCGACGGGTTCTTCGTCAAGGCCGTCCACACCCTCGGCGCTCCGCTCGCCGAGGGCCAGGACGACGTGCCGTGGCCCTGCAACACCACCAAGTACATCTCGCACTTCCCCGAGACCCGCGAGATCTGGTCCTTCGGCTCCGGCTACGGCGGCAACGCCCTGCTCGGCAAGAAGTGCTACGCGCTGCGCATCGCCTCCGTCATGGCCCGCGACGAGGGCTGGCTCGCCGAGCACATGCTCATCCTCAAGCTGACCCCGCCGGCCGGCGAGGGCGAGGCCAAGTACGTCGCCGCGGCCTTCCCGTCCGCCTGCGGCAAGACCAACCTCGCCATGCTGGAGCCCACCATCCCCGGCTGGACGGTGGAGACCATCGGCGACGACATCGCCTGGATGCGCTTCGGCGAGGACGGCCGCCTCTACGCGATCAACCCCGAGGCCGGCTTCTTCGGCGTCGCCCCCGGCACCGGCGCGCACACCAACGCCAACGCCATGAAGACGATGTACGCCAACACCGTCTTCACCAACGTCGCGCTCACCCCCGACGGCGGCGACGTGTGGTGGGAGGGCATGACCGAGGAGGCGCCCGCGCACCTCGTCGACTGGAAGGGCAACGCCTGGACCCCGGAGTCGGGGACCCCTGCCGCCCACCCCAACGCCCGCTTCGCCGTCCCGGCCGCCCAGTGCCCGACGATCGCCCCCGAGTGGGAGGACCCCAAGGGCGTCCCGGTCTCCGCGATCCTCTTCGGCGGCCGCCGCGCCTCCGCCGTCCCGCTGGTCACCGAGTCCTTCGACTGGAACCACGGCGTCTTCATCGGCTCGAACATCGCCTCCGAGAAGACCGCCGCCGCCGAGGGCAAGGTCGGCGAGCTGCGCCGCGACCCGTTCGCGATGCTGCCGTTCTGCGGCTACAACATGGGCGACTACATGGCCCACTGGGTCAAGGTCGCCGCCGACAAGGACCAGACCAAGCTCCCGAAGATCTACTACGTGAACTGGTTCCGCAAGAACGACGCGGGCAAGTTCGTGTGGCCGGGCTTCGGCGAGAACAGCCGCGTCCTGAAGTGGATCGTCGGCCGCCTCGACGGCACCGCCGAGGGCGTCGAGACCGCGATCGGCGTCCTGCCGACCAAGGCCTCGCTCGACCTCGACGGCCTCGACATCGCCGACGAGGACCTCGACTTCCTCCTCACGGTCGACAAGGAGGTCTGGCGCGAGGAGGCCGCCCTGGTCCCCGAGCACCTGAACACCTACGGCGACCACACCCCCAAGGAGCTGTGGGAGCAGTACCACGCGCTCGTCGAGCGCCTGGGCTAGTCCCCGGCACCACCCCGAGAACCGAGGCCGGCTGTCCCCCGGCCGAGGGCTGACGCGGGATTCCCCGACCAAGGGTTCCTTGCGGCCTTCCGAACAGGCCGCGTGCGTCTGCTGATGGCGGGCCTCCACCCAAGGTGGAGGCCCGCCGTCATGTGTTCGGCCCGCCGCGGCCGCGGCCCGGGGCGCGCAGCGCCACGGCGGTCATCACCAGCCCGTCCTCGACCAGCCACCGCCCGTGGAAGGCGGTGACGGGGACCCCGTCGACCAGGGGCACCCGGCCCAGCACCCGGGCCTTGAAGGTGCCCGACCACGGATTCACGGCGACCGCGGCCTCGTCGAAGTCCAGGATGACCCCGGTGAGCGGGTACCAGGCCTTGTACACGCTCTCCTTGGCGGCGAAGAGCAGCCGGTCCCAGTGGATGCCCGACTCGCAGGTGCCCAGCCGGGCCAGCTGGCCGCGCTCCTCCGGGATCGTCACCCGCTCGCGCACCATGGTGTGGCGCAGCGGTTCGTTGGGTTCGACGTCGATGCCGATGCCGGCCACCTCCGCCGACCGTGCCACGGCCGCGGCACGGTACCCCTTGCTGTGCGCCATGCTCCCGACGACCCCGGCCGGCCACAGCGGTGCCCCGTGGGCGTCGCGCAGCAGCGGTACCGGTGCCACCCCGAGGTCGGCCATGGCCTCCCGGGCACAGGCCCGGGAGGTGCTGAACTCCCGGCGGCGGCCGGCCGAGGCGCCGGCTATCAGCTCCTCCTCGGAGGCGAACAGCGGTGTGGGCAGGACCGGGTCGCTGAACGCCTCGCAGGTGGCGACCTCCGGGGGCAGTAACGAGCCGACCAGGGTGCCCTGTCGGGATCCGTCCCCGGTGACCGGCCGCGGGATCTCCCTGTTCTGATGTCGTACGCGGGTACTCACAGGTTCGCGCGCCAGGCAGGCAGGCCGCGGCCCGACCAGGAGCCGGCCGAGCCGGGCCCCGACCCGTCGCGGGACCAGGGCGCGGGTGCTGCGCCCGTCCCGGCGTCGGTGTCCGCGTCGCCGCGGGCGGCGCCCAGGGCGAGCAGGACCGCGGTCAGCGCCGCGACCTCGACGGGATCCGGAGCCCCCCGCGTGATCCGGATCTGCGGTTCGGCCCCGCTCACTGGGGCTGGTTCCCGTGCTTGCGGCTGGGCAGGGTGACCTGCTTGCCGCGGAGCATCGCGAGGGCGCCGATCAGCCGGGACCGGGTCTCCGCCGGGTCGATGACGTCGTCGACCAGGCCGCGTTCGGCGGCGTAGTAGGGGTGCATCAGCTCGGTCTTGTACTCCTTGACCAGGCGGACGCGGGCCTCCTCGGGGTCGTCGGCCTCGGCGATCTGGCGCCGGAACACCACGTTGGCCGCGCCCTCGGCGCCCATCACGGCGATCTCGTTGCTCGGCCAGGCCAGGGACACGTCGGTGCCGATGGAACGCGAGTCCATGACGATGTAGGCGCCTCCGTACGCCTTGCGCAGGATCAGCTGGATGCGGGGCACGGTGGCGTTGCAGTACGCGTACAGCAGCTTCGCGCCGTGCCGGATGATGCCGTTGTGCTCCTGGTCCACGCCGGGCAGGAAGCCGGGCACGTCGACCAGGGTCACGAGCGGGATGTTGAAGGCGTCGCAGGTCTGGACGAAGCGGGCCGCCTTCTCGGAGGCGTGGATGTCCAGGACGCCCGCGGTGACGGACGGCTGGTTGGCGACGATGCCGACGACGTGGCCGTCCAGCCGGGCCAGGGCGCAGATGATGTTGGTGCCCCACAGCTCGTGGACCTCGAAGTACTCGCCGTTGTCGACGACTTCCTCGATGACCTTGCGCATGTCGTAGGAGCGGTTGGCGTCGCCCGGCACCAGGTCCAGCAGGGCTTCGGTGCGGCGGTCCGCGGGGTCGTCGGTCTCGGCCGCGGGCGGCAGCTCGCGGTTGTTGGAGGGCAGCATGGAGAGCAGGAAGCGGACGTCGTCCAGGCAGCTCTGCTCGTCGTCGTAGGCGAAGGCGGCCACGCCGGAGGTCGCGGCGTGCGCGTCGGCGCCGCCGAGCGCGTCCTGGGTGATGACCTCGCCGGTGACCGCCTGGACGACGTCGGGGCCGGTGATGAACATCTGGGAGATGCCGCGGACCATGAACACGAAGTCGGTCAGCGCGGGGGAGTAGGCGGCGCCGCCCGCGCAGGGGCCCAGGATCACGCTGATCTGGGGGATGACGCCGGAGTTGCGGACGTTGCGCTGGAAGATCCCGCCGTAGCCGGCGAGCGCGGTGACGCCTTCCTGGATGCGGGCGCCCGCGCCGTCGCACAGGCCCACCACGGGGGCCCCGGCGGCTTCCGCCAGGTCCATGACCTTGTGGATCTTCTCGGCGTGCGCCTCGCCGAGCGCGCCGCCGAAGATGCGGAAGTCGTGGGCGTAGGCGAAGACCGTGCGGCCGTGGACCAGGCCCCAGCCGATCACCACGCCGTCCGTGTGCGGTCTGCGGTTCTCCAGGCCGAAACCGGTCGCCCGGTGCCGGCGCAGGCCCTCCAGTTCGGTGAAGGTTCCCTCGTCGAAGAGGTACTCGATGCGCTCGCGGGCGGTCAGCTTGCCCTTCGCGTGCTGTGCCTCGGTGGCCGCCTCGCTGGGACCCCGCACCACGGAGTCACGCAGCTCGGAGAGTTCGGCGGTGTAAGACCGCAGGTGAGACTGCGTCCACGTCGGACGGTCCTCGGTGATGCTCACGTGGTGTGCCCTTTCTCGGATCGGATGGCAAGAGGGGCGTTCCACGCTGCCCGGCGGCGTTCAAGGCGGCATCAAAGCTCTGTCGAAGTGCGACCTCATGCGTTCGACAAAGAAGTTTTAAGTCGATCTCTACGGGCGGTCCCGACGATGTGAAGACATCCGAGACCACTCAAGGAGACGACAGTGAGAACGAGTTGGAAGAAGCGGCTGATGTTCGGCGCGGTGTCGGTGGCGATGGCCTTCGCGGTCACGCCGGCGACCGGAGCGGTGGCGGCCGAGCAGGTCGAAGAGGCCCCGATGCTCAAGAAGACCGTCTTCAGTGACGCCTTCCAGAACGGTTTCGACACCTCGACGGCGGGCAAGTGGCAGCTGTTCGAGAACGGCGGGCTCACCGCCAACGACGGCATCGCGACCACCTCGTACAACGGTCTGAAGGTGGTGCCGTCCGGCAAGGACCCGGTCACGGGCCAGCCGGCGTTCTCCTGGACCACGGGCCAGCAGGCGGCCGGCGGCGGCGGCGACAAGGACCACATGAAGTGGCTCGCCTACCCCCGCCACAACGGCACCACGGGCTACCCGGGTTACGACGTCCCGCCGAACGGGCAGCTGACCTGCGAGTCCTCGCTGTCCGTCCAGACGCGGAACATGGAGCGGCACCCGTTCGGCACCGCGGTCAGCGACCCGCAGGGCGACGTCCGGCTCGGTTCGGCGGGCCTGGTCACGGCGGACCTCCAGACCGGCATGGTCATGGACTTCCACGTCACCAACAACACCGTCTACGCCTTCTACGAGCGCCTGCGCTACCCCGGCACCAACTACGCGGCGTTCACCTACGCGGTGCCCGTCGCCAAGGTCGCCCCGGGGCAGCAGGTCAACACCCAGGTCGTGCTGGAGAACGGCGGCACCCGGGCCCGCTGGAAGCTCAACGGCTTCACCGTGCTCACCGTGAACAAGCTGGGCACCCTCGAACTCGACCGGAAGTACCTCCAGACGGACCACGGCGGCACCGAGGAGGTCGTCGCGCCGAAGCAGGCGACCTGCGGGCTGGGCGTGTTCACGATGCTCGACGGCGCCGGCGCGGACGGCCGCGGCCTGGTGCGCCTGGACTCGACGAACGGCTTCTACTACAACACCCGGCTGGGCGCGCCCACCGGCCAGACGTTCCTCGACGAGACCAGCCAGACCGGCAGCCGCGTCTGGGGCCAGGGCGTCGACCTGCGCGCCGCGAACCTCAAGGTCACCACGGGTGAGCGCCTGTAATGCCTCTAAGGAGGCATGGCCACTGACCATTGGAAGTCTGGGCGCGGCCGGGTGCCTGCCTTAGGTTCGAAGGGCAGTGCCGATCACGACCAGCCCGCCCGATCGCATCCCTGTCGTCGAAGCCCGCATCGGGCGGGTGGTCCGTCGGCGCCATGAGGCGCCGGCCCGGCAGCCCGGAACGGTCGATGGAGACCGCGCCGCGCCGGCCGGGCCACAAGGTACCGAAGGAACTCCACTGATGAACTCGAACAGCTCCGCCGACCTGGTGATGTTCCCCGGACAGGGGTCTCAGCGGGCCGGCATGGCCACTCACCTGCTGGAGCGGTATTCCGCCGCCCGACGGGTGTTCGACGAGGCGGACGCCGTGCTCGGCATGCCGCTCTCCGACATCTGCACCACCGGAACGGCGGAGGAACTCGCCGCCACCGACATCACACAGCCCGCGATCCTCGCGACGAGCCTGGCCACCTGGCAGGTCCTGCGCGAGGCGGGCTGCAGGCCCGGCGCCGTGGCCGGCCACAGCCTGGGCGAGTACGCGGCCCTGGTCGCGGCCGAGGTCCTGTCGCCGGAGTCGGCGCTCCGTCTCGTCCAGGTACGCGGTCGGCTCATGGCGGAGGTGGGCCGAAAGCAGCCGGGCGCGATGGCAGCGGTTCTGGGACTGTCCGCCGAGCAGGTCGTCCGGATCTGCGAGCAGGCCCGTGCGACGGGGCTGGTCGAGGTGGCCAACTTCAACGAGCCGACGCAGACCGTCCTGTCCGGCGAGGCCGCCGCCGTCGAGGCGGCGGGCCGCGCGGCGCTCCTGGAGGGGGCGGAGAAGGTCGTGGCGCTGAAGGTCGGCGCGCCCTTCCACTGCTCCTTGATGAGCGCCATCGAGGAGGAGTTCGCCGGCGAACTGGCCGGCCACTCCTTCGCGGACCCGGTACTGCCCGTCATCAGCTCGGTGACGGGTGACCACGTACGCAGCGGCGAGCAGGCGCGGGAGCTGCTCCGCCGCCAGCTCAGCGGACCCGTCCGCTGGGTGGACGTGGTCAGGCGGGCCGGCGGGCTCCCCACCGAGACCTACATCGAAGTGGGTCCGGGCCGGGTGCTCAACGGGCTGGTCCGCCGTACGGACCCGGACGCGCGGGTGGCGAGCACCGGCGACGAGCGGCGCCTCGGCGCGCTCGTCGGCACGCTCTCGGCCGCCGCGCCGGTCCCGGTCTGACCCACGCCCCACACACAACATCCGAACAGAAACAGGTGATTCACGCATGACGAACAACGCCAGCCTCGACGCCATCGTCCAGAACTCCATCGCCGAAGCGCTCGGTCTGGACACCGAGGAGGTCGTGCCCGACGCGACCCTCCTCGGCGACCTGGACGCCGAGTCGATCGACCTCCTGGACATCCTCTTCCGCATCGAGCGCGCTTCCGGTGTGAAGGTGAAGATGGCCGACCTCACCGAGGTCATCCAGGGCGGCATCTCCGACGAGGACTTCGCCGACGAGGACGACGTCATCACCGCGGTCGGCCTCGCGCAGCTGAAGAAGGTGCTCCCGCAGATCGACACGGACGCCCTCGCCGGCAAGCTCGTCGCGGACGAGGTGCTCACCCTGTTCACCGTCCAGAACCTTACGGACATGGTCTCGGAACGTGCCGGCAGCACCCTGGCCGCGGCCTGACGACGTGATGGAGGGGTTGTCGGCCGACCGCCCCGTCCCACCTCGGATGCGTATCGGCACGGACGTGATCGCAATCGAGCGGATCGACGAACTCGTCGCTTCGGAGACCGGCTTCGAGGAGCAGGTCTTCACCGCTCGGGAACGGTCCTACTGCCGCCGAAGACGCCGACCGGGTGATCATCTGGCCGCCCGTTTCGCCGCCAAGGAAGCCGTGCTCAAAGCACTGGGCACCGGTATGGCGGCGGGCATGGAGTGGACCGACATCGAGGTCGTCAACGACCGTGCCGGCCGTCCGACGGTCAGGTTGTACGGCGAGGTGGCCGCAGAGGCCGAGCGGCTGGGGATGCAGCAGCTCGACATTTCTATGACTCACAGCGCTGGGCTGGCGATAGCCCAGGCGCTCCTGGTGTGGAACCAATAAGGAGGAAAAGACTCATGACGCTCGAAGGCCGCGTCGCTCTGGTCACCGGCAGCTCACGCGGCATCGGGCGGGCCATCGCGCTCCGCCTCGCCGCCGACGGTGCCGCCATCGCCGTCAACTACCGCTCGCGCAAGGACGAGGCGGAGCGCGTCGTCGAGGAGATCACCTCGGCGGGAGGCCGGGCGATCCCCCTGCAGGCCGACGTGTCGGACCCCGAGGCCGCCCAGCGGCTGGTCCGGGAGACCATCGACGGCCTGGGCGGCCTGCACATCCTGGTGAACAACGCCGGGGTGGCGCAGGACGGCCTCATCTACGACCAGGCTCCCGCGGACTGGTGGGAGGTGCTCAAGGTCAACGTCGGCGGTGTCTACAACTGCACCCACGCCGTGGCCGGGCACTTCATGTCCCAGCGCGAGGGCAACGTCATCAACATCTCCTCCGTCATGGGGGAGGGCGGATGGGTGGGGCAGTCCAACTACTCCGCCTCCAAGGGCGCCGTCAACTCCTTCACCCGCGCCGCCGCCATCGAGCTGGCGCGCTTCGAGATCCGCGTCAACGCGGTCCTCGCGGGATACACGGCCACCGACCTGATCGGCGGACTGCTGGAGAAGGACGGCGGCAAGAACATCAAGCGCCAGCTGCCCTTCCGCGAGTTCGCCACGCCCGAGCAGGTGGCCGGCGTCGTCTCCTTCCTGGCCGGCGAGGACTCCTCGTACGTCACCGGCGAGCTGCTGCGGGTCGACGGCGGCTGGGCGGGCCAGCTCGGCCTGGGCCGCTCCAAGTAGGGGCCGGGACGTGCGATTCCACCTGATCGACCGTATCGACGAATGGGAGTCCGGGGTACGTCTGCGGGGGCGCAAGGTCACCTCCGCCGACGAGTCCTACTGGACCCCCACGCCGAACGGGGCCGTGATGCCCGCCGCGCTGGTCCTTGAGGCGCTGGCCCAGGCGGGCACCTGGCTCCTGCTGCTGAGCACCGGCTACAAGAGGCGTGCCGCTCTGGCGAGCGCCGCCGGCGTGCGCTGGCACGCCGAGGTGCTCCCCGGCGACGTACTCGACCTTGATGTCCGATTCGTCTCGTTCGACGAGACGGCCGTGACCCTGGACGGCACCGTCCGCGTCGGCGACCGGACGGTGCTGGAGGTCAGCGGCCTGATGTGCGCCGCCCTCGGCAGCGACCAGCTCGAAGACCCGGAGGACACCGAGCGAATGGGCCGGCATCTGCTGCGCACGGAGGTGCTGCGATGAAGCGTGTAGTGATCACGGGGATCGGGGCGGTGACCCCACTGGGGAACGACGCCCCGACCACCTGGGAAGGACTGGCCACCGGCCGCAGTGGCGTCGGTGAACTGACCACCATCGAGACGGACGGGTTCCCCGTACGCATCGCCGGCCAGGTCAAGGACTTCCGCCTGAAGGACCTGGTACCGCGCGAGGTGGGCCTGCGCCACCTGTCCCGCCCCGGACAGTTCGGCCTCGCGGCCGCCCGGGAGGCGCTGCTCGACGCGGGCGTGGACCGCGACACCTACGAGAGCGGCGAGATGGGCGTCTCCGTCGGCGCCAGCGTCGGCCGGCCCGGCCTGCAGTGGCTGCTCGACGTCGGCGAGCTGCGGGAGACCACGGGCGAGGAGACGGCGTTCCTGCCGTACACCCCCTCCGAGTCCCTGGAGTTCAGCCAGAACGTGCCCGCCGCGGCCATCGCGCGGCTGTTCGACGCGACGGGCCCGCTCATGGGCGTCAGCACGGCCTGCTCCGGCTCCGGCCACGCCATCGGCGAGGCCTTCCGGGCCATCCAGGAGGGCGACGCCACCCTGATGGTGGCCGGCGGCTTCGACTCGCTGACCTCGTGGATGGACGTGCTCGGCTTCACCCTGCTCGGCGCGCTCACCGACCGGTACAACGACGACCCGCAGTCCGCCAGCCGCCCCTTCGACGGCGAGCGCTCCGGCTTCGTCCTCGGCGAGGGCGGGGTCCTGTTCGTCCTGGAGGAGCTGGAGTCCGCGCTGGCGCGCGGCGCCCGCATCCACGCCGAGGTCCTCGGCTACGGCTCCAGCCTCAACGCCTGGCGCATCACCGACTCGCCGCCGGACGGGTCCGGCGCGATCGAGTCGATGGCCAGTGCCATCGCCGACTCCGGAGTCGGCACCGAGGGCATCGACTACGTCGTCGCCCACGGCACCAGCACCCACGGCAACGACCAGTCCGAGACCGTCGCCATCAAGAAGGTGTTCGGCGACGACGCCCACCGCCTCGTCATCAGCTCGCCGAAGTCGATGGCCGGGCACCTGACCTCGGCCGGCGCCGCGCTCAACGTGCTCGCCGCGATCGGGGCGATCAACAACTCGCTGGTGCCGCCGACCATCAACCTCACCTCGCCGGACCGCAAGCTCGACCTGGACTACGTGCCGAACACGGCCCGCGAGCAGTCCGTCTCGCACGCCCTGATCAACGCCTTCGCGTTCGGCGGCACCAACATCAGCCTCGTCGTCGGCGGTTACGAGCGATGAGCGTGACAGCGGGCCACCGGGCCACCGGGCACCCCGTGCACGGCGCACTGCTCGACCCCGAGGTCCTCCCGGGCGACCAGGCCCGGGCCGTGCGCAACGTCCCCAACACCCTCGACCTCTTCGCCACCCACTTCCCGCGCTTCCCCATCCTGCCCGGCGTGCTGCTCGTCGCGAGCGCCGCCGACGTGGCCGCCCTGGCCGCGCCGGCGGCCGACCACGGCTGGCGCCTCGGGGAGGCCACCCGGGTGCGCTGGCGGCGGCCGGTCCGGCCGGGCGACCAGGTGGCCATCCTCGCGGAGCTCACCGGCCGCGACGGCGACGACACCCTCCACTTCAAGATCGCCGCGACGGTGGACGGCCAGCCCGTGGCCACCGTCCGGCAGTTGACCCTCGTACGCCGGCTCCCCGCCCCGGCCACAGTCGGCGAATCCCCCAAGGAGCAGCGATGAGCGGCATCGGACGCCAGGTAGTGATCAGCGGCATCGGCCTGGTGACCGCGCTCGGCGAAGGCGGTGAGGCCAACTGGAAGGCCATCGTCGACGGCCGGAGCGGCGTCAGGCAGATCCAGGCCTACGACACCTCCCGGCTCCAGACCACGCTGGGCGCGGAGATCGACGGGTTCGACCCCAGCCGCTTCGCCACCCGGCGCCAGCTGAACACCATGAACCGGGGCGACCAGCTCGGTCTCGCGGCGGCCTCCCTGGCCCTGGCCGACGCCGGCATCGACACCGGCACCGAACTGGGCCTGCGCACCGGCCTGTTCCTCGGCGGCAACAAGTCGATGGGCCGGATGGACCAGCTGATCAAGGGTCTGCGGACGGTCCGCCGCCCGGACGGCACGGCCGACATGAAGGCGCTCGGCGAGAAGGCCGACACCATCATGCCGCCGCTCTTCTTCGTCGAGGGGCTCCAGCCGGGCGCGGTCTTCCACATCTCGCAGACCTTCGGCATCCGCGGCGCCAACGCCTTCTTCGCGGGCACCGCCGACGCCGGCGCCACCGCCATCGCGAGGGCCGTGCGGGCCATCCAGCGCGGCGACGCCGACCGGATCATCGCCGGCGGCTACGAGGACGCCACCAGCTGGTGGTCGATGACGCACATGGACCGCATGGGCGTCCTCACCACCCGCAACGACCTCGGCGACACCGCCTTCCGGCCGTACGACCAGACCCGCAGCGGAGCCGTGCTCGGCGAGGGCGGCGCACTGCTGGTCCTGGAGGAGAAGGAGGCCGCGCTCGCCCGCGGCGCCCGGATCTACGCCGAGCTGCGGGGCGTGGGCAACGGCCACGACGGGCGCACGCCGCCCGCCACCGACCCCGAGGGCCGCGGTCTCGTCCGCGCCGTGCGGCGGGCCCTGGACGACGCCCGGCTGAACCCGGCCGACCTCGGCTACATCGCCTCCCACGGAGCCGCGACCAAGATCGGCGACCGCAGTGAGACCGCCGCCCTGCGCACCGCGCTCGGCGAGGCCTCCCGGTCGGTCCCGATCAGCAGCATCAAGCCGCAGACCGGCCACCTCGTCGGCGGCGCCGGCGCGCTCAACGTCGCGGTGTCGGCCCTCGCCCTGCACTACGGCGCGGTACCGGCCACCGCCAACCTCGAAACCCCGGACGCGGCCTGCGACATGGACCTCGTCCGCGGCGAGGCCCGCGACACCCGGCCCGACACGGCCCTCGCCCTGGCCCGCGGCCTCGAAGGCCAGGCCGTCGCGCTGGCCCTGGGACGGGCGGCCTAGCCCGTGCCGGGTCCCATCCCCTCCGGAACACCGGAGGGTCGTTCCAGCCAGTTCGTTCAGTTCGTCCAGTCCGTCCGAGGAGACGGGAAACCCAGGTCAGGAGGAGTCAGACACATGGAGAACATGCCTTCCGGCGTTGCGCGGGTGGTGGTATCCGGCGTGGGCGCGATCACCTCCCAAGGGGGCACCGCCGAAGAGTTCTGGGAAGGTGTCCGCACGGGACGCGTCGCGATCCGACCGGTACGCGGCCTGCCGATGGACGGCTACCAGACCGGCATCGGAGGCGAGGTCACCGAGACCCGGCGACCCGCCTACGAGTACACCTCGGACGACGAGGTCCGCGAGCCCTCGGTCGACTTCGCGCTGGTAGCGGCCGAGGAGGCGCTGGGCGCCTCGGGCCTCACCCCGGGCGTCGAGATCCCCGCCGAGCGCTGGGGCGTCGCCTACGGCACCTGCAACGGCGGCTGGCGCAGTGCCGAACACGCACTGCGCGCCCGCGCCGCCGATCAGGAGCCCGACTGGCAGCGGTACGCCCTCGTACCGCCCCAGGCGGGGGCCGAGGCGCTCGGCGCCGCCTTCGGGATCAAGGGGCCGGTGCTCTCGGTGAACACCGCCTGCGCGTCCGGAGCCCACGCCATGGCCCACGCCCTGGAGGTCATCCGGGCGGGCCGCGCCGACGCCATGCTCGTCGGCGGCGCCGACGCCTTCACGGAGACCGCGTTCGCCGGCTTCAGCGGCCTGGAGTCGCTGTCCGGCAAGCCCGCGGCACCCTACTCCAGGGACCGCTCCGGGCTGTCGCTCGGCGAGGGCAGCGGCATGTTCGTCCTGCTCTCGGCGGACGCCGCGGCCCGGCTCGGCGCCCCCGTGCTCGCCGAGGTGCTCGGCTACGGCCTGTCCGCCGACGGCTACCACCCCACCGCCCCCCACCCCGAGGGCGAGGGCGCGGCCCGTGCGATCCGCGCGGCGCTCGCCTCCGCCGGACTGGCGCCCGAGGACGTGCGCTACGTCAACGGACACGGCACCGGCACCCCCAAGAACGACTCCGCCGAGAGCGGCGCGGTGCGCCTGGCCCTCGGCGAGGCGGCCGAGAAGACCGCCCTGAGCAGCACGAAGTCCATGGTGGGCCACCTGCTGGGCGCGGCGGGAGCGGTCGAGGGCATAGCGACGGTGCTCGCCCTGCGCGACCAGATAGCCCCGCCCACCGCCGGCTTCACCGAGACCGACCCGCAGTGCGGCCTCGACCCGATCCCCGGCACGGGCCGCCCGATGGACCTGGACGTGGCACTCTCCAACAACTTCGCCTTCGGCGGGGCCAACGCCACGGTCGCCTACGCCCGCCCCGGAGGCATCTTCGAGGCCGCGGACGAGGACCACGACGAGGTGGTCGTCACCGGCTTCAGCGCGCTGACCGCGGCGGGCGACGGGGCCGAAGCCCTGTGGCAGGCCTTCGAGGCCGGCACCCGCCCCGGCGAGGACGAGGACGGACTGCGGGTCGCCCGCGCCGTGTTCGACCCGGAGGCGGCCGGCACCCGCAAGGACCGGCGCCGCATGGACCGCATCTCGCAGCTCGCCATCGCCGCCTGCCGGGCGGCCCTGGAGCACGCGGGGGTGACCGGCGACGTCGAACGCGCGGCGACCGGCGTGGTCCTCGGCACCGGCATCGGCCCCGTGGAGAGCAACGAGCGGTTCTTCCTCCCGCTGCTCACCGACGGGCCGGCCGCGGGCAACCCGGGGGTCTTCCCCAACACCGTGTACAACGCCGCGGCCGGGCAGGTCGCGATGGCCCTCGGAGTCAAGGGCCCGACCTCCACCCTCACCTCGGGGCACGCCGCGGGCGCCGCCGCCATCGGCGTCGCCTACGACCTGCTGCGCAGCGGGCGGGCCGACCGGATCCTGGTCCCGGCGGTCGACGCCTTCTCGCCCGGCGCGCTCGACGGCTACCGCACCATCCCGCTGTTCGGCTCGCGGTCCGCCGCCGACTACACCCTGACCGAGGGCGGCATCGCCCTCGTCCTGGAACGCGCCGGGGCGGCCCGCGAGCGCGGGGCGACCGTCCACGCCGTGGTCCGCGCCCACGCGACGGCCTCCGACGCGGCCGGCGTGGGCCGCTGGGACCCGACGGGCGACGGCCTGGAGCGGGCCATGCGCGCCGCCCTGGCCGACGCCGGGGTCGCACCGGGCGAGCTGGCCGAGGTCTGGGCCAACGCCGCCGGACTGACCCCGGTGGACCAGCCCGAGGCCGCCGCCATCGACCGGCTGCTGGACGGCGCCGAGGTGCCCGTCCGCACCCCCAAGCGCTCGCTGGGCGAGCCGGTCGGCGCGGGCGCGCAGCTGGCGGCGGTGCTCGCCATCGGCTCCTGGCAGCACGGCCTCTCCCAGGGCGACGCCCTGATCAACAGCTCTTCGCTGGGCGGGACGCACACGTCGATCGTGCTGTCGCCCGCCCCGACCTCCCGAACGGAGTCCGCCCGATGACCGGCACCACCGAGAACCTCAGCGTGAAGATCCTCTCCACCGGCGGGTACGTCCCCGGAGACCCGATCGACAACACCGAGATCGAGAAGATCGTCGGCCCCCTCCCGGACGACGTCCTGGCCGGGATCCAGGTCGAGACCCGCCACTGGATGATCGACACGGTCACCGGTGAGCACCTCACCTCCAACAGCCGCATGGCGGAGGCCGCGGGACGCCAGGCCCTGGAGCGGGCGGGCGTCGGCGCGGACGAGATCGACCTGCTGGTCGTGTGCACCGCGAGCCCCGAGTACCTGCTGCCGAACGTCGCCACGACCGTGCAGCACTACCTCGGCCTGGAGCGGTGCGCCGCCATCGAGGTGCGCGGCGCCTGCGCCGGCTGGGTGCAGGCCCTGGACATCGCGCGCCGCCAGCTCGCCGACGGCACGGCGCGCACCGCGCTCGTGATCGGCAGCGAGGCCATCTCCCCGCTGATGGCCCCGATGTTCATCGGCAAGGACCCCTTCAAGGTCCGGATGCGCGAGCGCCTGACCCTGTACACCTTCGGCGACGGCGCCGGCGCGGTCCTGCTGCGGGCCGAGCCCGCCGAGGCCGGTCACAAGGACGACTTCGCCTTCGTCAACGCCTGCATGGGCGGCCTCCGCAAGCCCGGCATGGAGATCATCGGCGGCGGCACGGACGTGTCCCAGGCGGAGCAGCTGCGCCGCAAGCGGCTGATCGACATGAAGGTGGACGTGCCCGGCACCACCACCTTCGGCCCCCGGGTCTTCGTCGAGGCCATCAAGGACATGTCCCGGCGCTCCGGCTGGTCGCTGAGCGACCTCGACGCGCTGGTGCTGCCCGAGGGCAACGCCGACTACTTCGCCCGCGAGTACGAGGACGCCGGCCTGTCCGCCGCCGACGACGAGGCCCTGAAGACCGGAAAGATCGTCGAGAACCTCGCCGAAGTGGGCGCCACCGGCTCCGCCGCCGTGCCGCTCGCCCTGGACGCCGCCTGGACGTCCGGCCGGATCCAGCCCGGCCACAAGGTCGTGCTGCTCGGCATCGAGGCCAGCCGCTACGTCTACACCGGCCTGTCGCTCACCTGGCACGCCCCCGCCCCCGCGCCCGCCCCCGCCGCCTGATCCCCACCCGGCGCCCCCCACCCACGACAAGAGGATGCGAAACAGATGTCAGTGATCACCACCACCCACCCCGCCGTCGAGGACTTCCTCGCCATGGTCAACACGCGTGACGCGGACCGCGTCGACACCCACTGCACGTTCGAGCACATCGACCACAACCCCGTGGTCCCCAACGGCCGCGAGGCCAACCGGCTCTTCTGGAAGAACGTCTTCGCCGCCTTCCCCGACATCACCGCCACCGTCAAGGACCTGCTCGTCTCCGGCGACCGCGTCGCCGGCCGCTTCGAGTACGAGGGCACCCACCAGGGCGAGTTCCTCGGCATCCCGGCCACCTACCGCAAGGTCCAGATCCGCTCCATCGACATCTGGCGCCTGGAGGACGGCCTGTTCGCCGAGCACTGGGACCAGACCAACCTCACCGAGGTCCTCCAGGAGCTCCGGGCCGCCGCCCACGCCTGACGGGCGGACACGCCCGGGCACGAGGAAGACCACCGCGCACGATGGAGGAACACATGGAACACCGCACGCTGGGCCGGGACGGGGTCACCGTCTCCGTCGAGGGCCTCGGCTGCATGGGAATGACCTTCGGATACGGGGACTCGGACGAGACCGAGGCCATCGCCACGGTCAACCGGGCCCTGGACCTCGGGGTCACCCTGCTCGACACCGCCGACATGTACGGGCCGCACACCAACGAGGCCCTCGTCGGCCGGGCCATCCGCGGCCGCCGCGACGAGCTGGTCCTGGCGTCGAAGGTCGGCAACGAGATCGGCGCCGACGGCAAGCTGACCGGCGCCCTCAACGGCCGCCCCGAGTACATCAAGCAGGCCGTCGAGGGCAGCCTGAGCCGGCTGGGCACCGACCACCTCGACCTGTACTACCTGCACCGCATCGACCCCGACGTGCCGGTCGAGGAGAGCATCGGCGCCATGGCCGAACTCGTCGCCGCCGGCAAGGTCCGCCACCTCGGGGTGTCGGAGGCCTCGGCGCAGACGATCCGGCAGGCGCACGCCGTGCACCCGCTCGCGGCCGTCCAGACCGAGTACTCCCTCTTCACCCGCGACGTCGAGGTCAACGGCGTCCTGGACACGGTGCGCGAGCTGGGCATCGGCTTCGTCGCCTACAGCCCGCTGGGCCGCGGCTTCCTCACCGGCGGCATCCGCAGCACCCAGGACATCCCGCAGGGCCTGGACTTCCGCCGCTTCGCCCCGCGCTTCGCCGAGGAGAACCTGCAGCGCAACCTGCCGGTCGTGGACGCGCTCGTCGCGCTCGCGGCACGCCTGGAGGTCTCCGCCACCCAGCTCGCACTGGCCTGGGTGCTCTCCCGCGGCGACGACGTGGTCGCCATCCCGGGCACCAAGCGCCGCAAGTACCTGGAGGAGAACCTCGGCGCCGTCGCCGTCTCCCTCTCCGCCGAGACCCTCGCCGAGATCGAGCGCATCGCTCCCCACGGCATCACCGCGGGCGACCGCTACCCCGCCGAGGCCATGGCCCAGCTCAACGGCTGAGCCGCCCCCCACCAGTCAAGGAGAACACCGTGTCCGCACCGCGCATACGCCGAGTGCTGATCGCCGGCGGCGGCATCGGCGGCATCGCCACCGCGCTGGCCCTCCAGCAGCAGGGAATCGACTCGATCGTCTTCGAGAGCGCGCCCCAGCTGCGCGACGGAGGCGCAGGCCTGCACATCTGGACCAACGGCATGCTGGCCCTGGAGTACCTGGGCCTCGCCGACGCGGTCCGCGAGACCGCCCCGGCGCAGGAGGTCTGCTCGTTCGCCGACTGGCGGGGCAACTCCATCGGTGACTGGCCCGTCGGCCAGTTCACCTCCCGCTACGGGCAGCCGACCGTCGCCATCGGCCGGTCGGCGCTCCACGGCATCATGAGCGACGCCCTGACCGTGCCCGTGCGCACCGGCGCCCGGGTGACCGGCTACGCCCAGGACCGCGAGGGCGTGACCGTCCGCTTCGACGACGGCACCGAGGAGCGCGGCGACATCCTGATCGGAGCGGACGGCGTCCGCTCGGCGGTCCGCGCCCAGCTCCTCGGCCCCCAGCCGCCGCACTACACCGGCTACATCGCCTGGCGCGGCCACGCCAAGATGAGCCCCGAGGAGATCCCGCCGGGCAGCTTCCTCGGCCTCTTCGGCCGCGGCACCCGCTTCACGTACTACGACATCGCCCCCGGTGTCGTGCACTGGATGAGCGTGGCGAACGGCCCGGCCGGCGGCCGCGACCAGGGCACCCCCCAGGACACCCTGCGGATGCTCCAGGCCCGGCACCGCGGCTGGATCGACCCGGTCGCCCGGATCCTGGCCGCGACCGACCCCGACAGCATCATCCGCAACGACGTCACCGAGCGGAAGCCGGACCCCGTCTGGGGAAGCGGCCGGGTGACCCTGCTGGGCGACGCCGCGCACGCCGTCAGCTTCAACATCGGACAGGGCGCCTGCCTGGCCATCGAGGACGCGCTGGTGCTCGCCGAGCACCTGACCCGCCCCGGTGACGTCACCTCCGCGCTGCGCGCCTACGAGGCCGAGCGCCGCACCCGTACCGCCCCCATGCAGCTGCTGGCGGCCCGCATCGGCTGGGCCGGCGCACTGGAGAACCCGCTGGCCGTCTGGATCCGCGACCAGCTCATGAGGGCCGCCTGGACGCGCGTCGCCTTCGCCGCCGCCGAGAAGGAGCACGTCGCCTACGGAACCCGCTGGCGCGAACGCGCCCTGCAGAACCACCACTGATCCCAGCCCGCGAGGGCACGAGAGGAAGGGACGGTCATGGCGACCGGCTCCACCGAACACAACAAGGCGACCATCCGCCGCGTCTTCGACGAGTTCGTCAACCAGGGCGACTTCTCCATCGTCGACGAGATCTACCGGCCGGACATCATCGACCACGAAGGGCTGCCGGGCGCGCCCGAGGGCGTCGAGGGCGTCAAGTACACCATCGCCGGCCTGCGCACCGCGTTCCCCGACCTCAAGGTCGTCATCGAGGACATGAGCGCCCACGGCGACCACGTGGTCATCCACAACACCTGGCACGGCACCCACCTCGGCGAGCTGCTGGGCATGGAGCCGACCGGCCGCACCATCGAGTCCACCGGGATCGTCGTCTGGCGCTTCGAGGACGGACTGATCGCCGAGCGCTGGGCGATCGGCGTGGCCTCCAACATGTTCGCGCAGCTCGGGATGCGGATGTTCGCCCCGGGCAAGGGCCGGCGCACGGTCCGCAAGACGGACCTCCCCGTGGTCCGCGTCCTCCCCCTCCCGGCGGACAGGTCCGAGGCCTGGCACCGGCTCAACACGGAGCTGGCGGGCCCCCGCCTGCGCGAGTACGAGGCCTCCCGCCGCCGGCTGGGCATCAGCCACGAGGTCTTCCGCGTCACCCCGGACGGCGACCAGGTCGCCGTCTACTTCGAGGCCAAGGACCCCGCCCGGGTCGCCCGGCTCTGGGACGCCTCCGAGGACCCCTTCGACCTGTGGCTGCGCGAGCAGGTCCGCGAGATCCACGGCACCGACCCGTGGCTGCTGGACGACGCGGCGGCCGCGGCGGCCGGTCACACGTGGAACGCCCCGCCGAAGCTCACGCCCGAGGTGGCGGCCTGATGGAGGTCCTGCACGCGGTCCTGACGGGCGTCGCCCTGCTGGCCAACGCGGTGGTGTACGGCACGGACTTCTTCTCCGCGCTGGTCCAGCGGCCCGCCATGGCCCACGCGAACGACGAGGTGCTCACCAGCGCCATGGGGCTCACCCACCACTACGGGGACCAGCGGATGCCCGTACCGGGCGTGGCCGGCGTCATCGCCACCGCCCTCACCCTGGTCGCGGCCGTGTTCGCGGGCGGCGCCCTCGCCATCGCGTCCGGCGCGGTCGCCCTCGCCTCGCTGGTCGTCTGGCTGGTCATCTACAACCGCATCAGCGGCCCGGTGAACAAGAAGCTCGGCGCGGCGGCCCTCGCCGGCGTCACCCTCCCCGACGCCCGGGAGCTGCAGAAGACCTGGGACAGCGTGATCAACGTGCGCGTCGTCCTCCAGGGGCTCACGCTCGCCGCGCTGTTCACGGGCGTGGCCTTCGGCTGACCGCCGGCGGCCGCGCCGCCCCGGCCGCCGACGGCCGGGGCACGCACGTCCTGTTGATTCGAAAGGAAATCCCATGAAGGTATTCGTCACCGGCGGGTCGGGTTACATCGGCCGCGCCCTGCTGCGCGTGCTGGCCGCCCAGGGTGACTCCGTGACCGCGCTCGTGCGTTCGCAGGAGTCGGCGAAGGTCGTCGCCGAGCTCGGTGCGACCCCGCTGGTCGGCGAGCTGACCGACGAGGCGCTGCTGCGCGAGGCGGCGGCCGCGGCGGACGGCGTGGTGCACCTGGCCCTGACCGGGGACGAGCGTTCCGGCGAGGTGGACCGGATCGCGGCGAACGCGCTGCTGGAGGGCGTCGGCGGCAACCCGTACGTCCACACCGGCGGCAGCTGGGCCTACGGCGACACCGACGGCGCCGTCGCCGAGGACGCGCCGTTCGCCCCGCCCATGGTCGTCGGCTGGCGCGTGCCGCTGGAGCAGCAGCTGCTGGCCACCACCTCGCAGGGCAAGCACCCGGTCATCGTGCGCCCCGGCCTCGTCTACGGGCGCTCCGGCGGCCTGCCCGGCTTCTTCCTCGGCGAGGGCCTGCAGGCCGGCGCCATCGGCTACCTGGGCGACGGCAACTCCTCCTGGTCGCTCGTGCACGTCGACGACATAGCCGAGCTCTACGCCCGCGCGCTGAAGGCCCCGGCCGGCACCCAGTACCTGGGCGTCACCGGTGTGAACGTGCGGACCCGCGAGGTGGCCGAGGCGCTGAGCCGGGCGGCGGGCATTCCCGGCCAGACCCGCTCGGTGTCGGTCGAGGAGCTCGCCCAGAAGCTCGGCCTGCTGGCCGACGCCCTCTTCCTGGACCAGCAGTTCGCCACCACGCGGGCCCAGGACGAGCTGGGCTGGATTCCGCAGCACCGCGACCCGCTGGACGACCTCGCCAAGGGCCTCTGACCCCCCGCAGAGCAAAGGCCGCCGCTTCCCGGAAGCCGGCGGCCTTTCGGCATGCCCGGGGGACGACGCCCCCCGAGGGAGCCGCCGAACCACCCAAAGCGGTGTGAACGAACCTCCGAGCGGCCTTGCGGCCCTCCTCATGCGGCATTCAAGGGATCTTCTAACCGGAGGGGGGCACTATGTTTGAGATCGCGAATGCGGCAACGGGGGGAATGGCAAAAAATGGCCTCGACAAACGAGAAAGACAGGACGGCCTGGGTCGGTATCGCATTCGACCCGACACCCGACTTCATCGCACGACAGTCCGACATGATCGAGACATACCGGCAGCGGCTCGTCATGGACCGCAGCCCCTTCGGCACCGATCCCGAACACTGGTGGCACACCAGCAGGTACGCACTCGAAGTCTTTGCGGAGTGCCTGTTCTCCCTGCAGCTCGGACGGCTGCCGGCCACCGGGGGCGCCGGACTCGACCTCCGGCGGAACTACAGCACCCCACGAGAGCGCGACCAGGCCGCCCTCCACTGCATCCACGCGGCCCGCACCCTCTTCGGCGTCATCTCCGAAGTCCTGTGCGAGGTCTTCCCCGCCCCCCGCGACAGCCGGCGCCTGGCCCAGGTCCTCACCGACCTGCACACCGTCCTCCACCGGAGCCTCGAAAAGCCGGCCATCGAACTCCTGAGCACCCTGCACAACCAGCGCGAACTGTCCCGGGAGGTCCACGACCGCATCGGCAACCACACCAGCCTCGCACTGCGCCAGCTGGAACTGCTGGAGGTCATGCTGAGGCGCGGAGCCGGCGAACAGGGACTGGAACACGAGGAGCGCATCGGACACCTCAAGCGCACCCTCATCGAGACGATGAACAGCACCCGGGACCTCGTCGACGGCCTGCGCAGCGACTCCGACGCCCCCCACGAGCTCAAGTCCGCCCTGCTCGGCTACCTCGCCGCGGCGGACGTCTCCCACCCGGTCGTGCACGTCCACGTCGACGACGACGTCGACTGCGTCATCGCGGCCATGGGCATGGGAGACACCCTCTTCCTCATGGTGCGCGAATGCCTGCGCAACACCCTGGCCCACGCCGACGCCTCCGTGGCCACGGTCGACGTGGGCATCGAGGGACGCAACGTGGTCGCGCGGGTCCAGGACAACGGCGTCGGGTTCGAACCCCACCTGCGCAGCGGCAACGGACTGAGGTCGCTCTACGAGCGCGCCGGCCTGCTCGACGGGAGCGTGAGGCTCATCAGCTCCCCCGGCAGCGGCACCCAGATCACCATCACCGTTCCGTTCATCGGAGGCAGTCATGGCGAACCCGGCGTCTGAGGCCGACCCCATCCGCATCATCGCCGTCGACGACCACTCCCTCCTGCGCAACGCCCTGTGCGAACTGCTGGACCTGCAGGGGGACCTGCGCGTCGTCGCCCAGACCGACTCGTCGGCCGCGCTCGTCGAGCTGGCCGTCGAGCACCGGGCGGAAGTCGTGCTGCTGGACGTGGAAATGCCGAATCACCATGCACCCACCGTGGTGGGGGAGCTGAGCCGGTCCCTGCCCGATCTGCAGGTCCTGATACTCAGCATGCATGGTGATCCGCAGCTCATCCAGGAGCTGCTGCGCCAGGGAGCCAGAAGCTACCTGCACAAGAGCACGCACCACGAGACCCTGCTCGCGGCCATCCGCAACATCCGCAACGTGGATCCGCACACCATCATCGCGGTGCCGCAGCAGGGTCGTCCCAGTGCCTTCGCGCCCGCGCCCTCGGGCCTCTCGCCGAGGGAGCGCGAGGTCCTGACGCTGGTGGCGCACGCCATGAGCAACCGGCAGATCGCCAGTGAGCTCGGCGTCGCGGAAGGCACCGTCAAACGGCACCTCCGCAACATCTTCGAGAAGCTCGAAGCGGTGTCCAGGGTGGACGCGGTCAACAAGGCCAGCGACGCCCAGCTGATCGTCCGCAGACCCAGCCTGGGCGACGTCGGCTGATCCCGGCCGGCCTCAGCCGATCCGGGCCAGGCCGCGCGCACCGCGCCGGCCGGCCCCGCGGGAGACCGCGAGCGGGTCCCAGTCCGCCCCGCGCACCGGGAGCAGGGCCGGGTCGCCCAGCACCGCGCCCGCGTGGACCTGGGCGAGCAGCCGGCGCCCCGTGATCTGGCCGGCGCAGGCCATCCCGCCGACGGCGGCACCGGTGATCCCGCTGCCGTACCGGGTGCTGGCACCCACCACGTACAGCCCCTCGACGGTGGTGGCCGTGTCGGGCCGGCCGCCGACGCCGCCCCAGTGGGCCAGGCCGTAGGGCGTCCCGCCGGTCGCGAGCGTGTACCGCTCGTGCGAGATCGGCGTCGCCGCCTCCAGGTGCACGATGTGCTCCCGGAAGGGGCCGATCGCCTCCTCCGCCGCCCTCAGCATCGCCTCGGTCAGCCGGGCCTTGCGGTCCTGGTAGCCCGCGTTGCGCCGGTACCGCTCGCCTGCCGCGGGCCCCTCGTTGACGCCCCAGAACTCGTACCCGGGCGGGCAGAGCGTCATCACCTGGAAGTTGCTGTGCCCGGGCGGGCAGACGTTGCGCGCGCCCGGATCCTTCAGCGAGGCGAAGGAGAAGAACAGGAGCGGCACCTCGTCGACGCGCTCGTCGGCCAGATCCTGGAAGGCGGCCTCGATGTCGTCGTTCCGGTACCACCACAGGTTCGCGTTCGGACGGGCCGGCAGCTCCCGGTCCAGCGCGATGTAGAGCGTCGCGAAGGGCAGCGCCATCTCCGCCTGCCGGGTCTTGGACACCAGCCGGCGGCCGAAGTGCTCCTCGCCCACGAGGTCCAGCACGGTCCTGCGGTAGTCCGCGTTCGAGATCACGAGGGGTGCCCTGAGCACCTCGCCGTCCTTCATCTCCACCCCGGCGGCCCTGCCGTCCTCGACGAGGATCCGGCCGACCCGGCTCCGGGTGCGGAGCTCGCCGCCGTGCGCCTCCAGCGCCTCGACCAGCGAGGCCGCCAGCACCTGGCCACCGCCCTCCGGATAGTAGGCACCCCGCAGGTAGTGGTCGGTGACGGCCGCGTGCATGGACACGACGGCCTGCCGCGCACCCATCCCGTAGTTGGGCGACTGGGCGGCCAGGACCGTCCGCGCCCGCGGGGACAGACCGCAGTGGTCGAACAGCTCGGAGACCGTACGGCGTCCCCAGCGGGCCGTCACCGGCGTGCGGGCCATCAGGTCGGCCACGGACAGGTCACCGTCCGACAGCATCAGCGAACGGGTCTCGTCCGCGATGGCGGCGCACACGTCGGTGAACAGCAGGATGCCCTCGGCGTCCTCCGGAAGCGCCTCCGACAGCCGCTTCGCGTACCTGTCCCAGCCCGTCGGGACGTCCACGGTCAGGTCCGGCAGCGCGATCCGGTCGAAGCCGTCCTGGTCCATCTCCCGGAAGGAGACCCGCCCGCCCAGCCCGAGGCCGGAGAGGATCGCGGGCAGCACCCCGTCCGGACCGCAGTCGCCGAGATAGTGGACGCCCACGTCGAACTCGTAAGCCCGGCGGCGGCGGAAGACGTGGCTGTTGCCGCCCGCCACGTCGTGCTGCTCCAGCACGAGCACCCGCCGGCCGTCGGCCGCGAGGTACGCCGCACACACCAGACCGCCGATGCCACTGCCGACGACGATGGCGTCCCACTCATCCCGATCCACGGGTAACCGTCCCCTTCTCGCGCTGTGCACTCAGACCCGGCTGCGCACGATCAGCGCACCGGCGTTCCCGTCATGGCCGACCGACGTGACCAGGCCGATACGAGGCCGCTCGGACGGCTCGTTCCGCCAGTGGGCCAGCAGGCCCGCGAGCTGCATGGCACCGCTGGCGCTGTACGTCTCGCCCAGCACCTCGCCGATGCGCACCTGCTGCGGCAGGTGCCCGAGCGCGAGACGGACCGCGCGCTCCTCCAGCCGCTCCAGCCCCACGTGGTGGGTGGCGCCCAGGGACACCACGTCCACGTCCTCGGCCCGGACCCCACTGCGCTCCAGCACCCGGGTGATGGCCGCGGCCAGCCCGTTCGTCAGCCCGCGCTGCCCCTCCTGGCGCTGGTTGAGGCCCGCCCAGCTGTTGTAGCCGACCTCACAGGCCAGGAGGTCCGCGAGGGCGGTCTCCTGCTCCTCGGCGGTCGGATCGGACGTGACGACGAAGATGGCCGAGCCCTCGCCGACCGACGCCTGCTCGTCCAGCGTCCCGGCGTGGTGCCACGCCCAGGCCGTCGGAGCGCTGAGCTCCTCGGAACCGCCCACCAGCAGCCGGTCGGCGTGCCCGACCGACATCGCCATCCGGGCGTGGCGGAAGGCGTAGAGACTGGCGCTGCGCCCGCCGGCCACCGTGGCGTTCAGGCCCTTGAACCCGTGCCGGATGGCCATCTGGCCGGCACTCACGTTCATCACGCTGTGGGAGAACTTGCCGGGGTTGATGAGCTGCGGCTTGTCCAGCGTCAGCGTGTCGTACAGCAGGTCGGTGTACCCGGCGATGCTGCCGGTGTTGGTGGCCAGCACCACACCGGTCCGGGCCGGCTCCTCGCCGGCCCCGTCCGGACCGGCCGATTCCAGCGCCTGCTTGCAGGCGACCAGGCTCAGGCCGGTGAGGCGGTCCAGGTACTTGATGCCCTTGCGCCCCAGGTGGTCGGCGAGCTTGAAGTCGGGAACCGGCCGGACCGGACGCGGCGGGTAGTCCTCCGCGTCGGGTCCGGCGCCGGCGCCCGGCTCGGCCTCCCCGCTCAGCAGGGCGGCCAGGGGGGCCAGGCCGTAGCCGGCGCTGGAGACCACCCCGGCGCTGACTACGGTCAACGGCCGCACGGGCGCCGCTGTGGTCACGAGTACCTCCCGAGAATGGTGATGACGTTGTTGCCGCCGAAGGCGAAACCGTGGTTCTGGACGATCTCCACCTGGGCGTCGCGTCCCCGGTCGGGAACGACGTCCACGCCGGGACCGAGCTCCGGGTCGATCTCCAGCAGGTTGGCCGTGGGCGGCAGGAACCCCTGCTCCAGGGCCTTGCAGGAGGCGATCGCACCGAAGCCGCTGGCCGCGCCCATGGTGTGGCCGAGCATGGACTTGAGCGAGCTGATGGGCGGCAGTCGGTCACCGAAGACCTGGCGGACCGCGTTCACCTCGGTCGAGTCGTTGGTGGGCGTGCCCGTGCCGTGCGCGCAGATGTAGTCGATCTGCTCCGGGGTGACCCCGGCGTTGCGGTGGGCGGCCCGGATGCAGGCGGCGATGCTCGTCGCGTCCGGGTGCACCATGTGCTCGGCGTCGCAGTTCGCGGCGTAGCCGAGCACCTCCGCGTAGATGCGGGCACCGCGGGCCAGCGCGTGGTCGAGGGGTTCGAGCAGCAGCGCCGCTCCGCCCTCGCCGGTGACGATGCCGGCCCGGTTGGCGTCGAACGGCCGCGGCAGGTCCGCGGCCATGGCGCCCAGGGCGTAGAACCCGGAGTGGGTCAGCCGGTTCACCACGTCCGCGCCGCCGGCGAGCATGAAGTCGGCCTCGCCGCTGCGCACCATGTCGAAGGCGTAGCCCAGCGCGTAGTTGCTGGCCGAGCAGGCGGTCGGGATGGTCTGGGCGTCGCCGGACAGGCTGAGTTCGGCGTTCACCGCGTTGGCGATCTGACTGGCCGGCATCTGCCCGACCAGGCGGGGCTCCAGGCCCTTGAGGCCCTGGGTGAGCCACTGGCCGCCCAGGCTCTGGCCGACCGCGGACTCGCCGCTGGTGGTGCCCATGATGGAGCCGGAGCGGCTCCGGGAGAGGAGCTCGGGCTCGATGCCGGAGTCCTCCACGGCCAGGCGGGCGGCCGCGGCCGCGAGGAGCCCGCTGCGTCCCCACCTGTCGGGGTCGAGGTTGCGCAGGATCTCCGTCGGCTCGAAGTCGTTGACCTCGGCGGCGTTCCGGCTGGGGAACGGGCTGGCGTCGAAGCTGCGGATCGGCTCGATGCCGACCCGGCCCGCCCGGACGGCACCGGCGAAGACTTCCGCACCGATGCCGACCGGGCTGACCGCTCCGAGCCCCGTGATGACGACTCGTCGCAAGGGCGTGTCAGGCATCAGTTGCCCGCGCATCCTTCGACGGCCACCAGGAGGGCGCGCAGCGTCTCGAGGGACTCCAGCTCCTCCTTCGGGATCACGTAGCCGAGCTCCTTCTCGATGCGGGAGACGACGGTGATGAGGGTGAGGGAGTCGCTCTCGTAGTCGTCGATGAAGTGGCCGTCGTAGGTCAGCTCACCGTCCTCCAGCTCCAGCTCCTCGTTGACGATCTCGCGGACCTGGGCCTCGAGGTCAGTTCTCAGGTCGACAGTCTGGGCGCTCATGACGTTTCCTCTTCCTGGATGGCGATGGTGTGTGGTGGTGGGACGGGGCGGGGCGGGAACTACGCGGCCGGGGCAGTCG
This sequence comes from Streptomyces sp. NPDC004126, assembly GCF_050275515.1. Classification (NCBI taxonomy): domain Bacteria; kingdom Bacillati; phylum Actinomycetota; class Actinomycetes; order Kitasatosporales; family Streptomycetaceae; genus Streptomyces; species Streptomyces sp. NPDC004126. The sequence goes on from NZ_JBNNPF010000018.1 coordinate 124,815, forward strand.
GCGGCTGGAGGGTGATGGCGCCCATCTGCGCCAGCATCAGCAGGTCCTGGCGGTAGCCCCAGTGCTCGACGACCAGGCCGTTCTCGATCCGGTAGATGTGGGTCTGCTCGACGTCGACGTCGCGCTGGCTGGCCTCGAAGCCGAGGAAGTTGCCGACGTGCTTGCCGGTGAAGCGCAGCCGCAGGATGGCGCGGTCGCCCTCGGAGAAGCTGTCCAGGTGCTCCCACTTGGCGTCGGCGAAGGCGCTGTGGACCCAGCGGGCGGTGCCGAGGTAGCCGAGCGGGCCGCCCGGGGTGCCGGGAGGGGCCTCGTGGTCGACGAACTCGGCGCCGATGTACTTGTGGGCGGCCTCCTCGTTGAGGTCGTTGAAGACCTTGCCCATCTCCATGGCGAGTTCGAGTGCTTCGTTGTTGCTCATCGCATTGCTCCTGAAATGGTGGGGATGTTTCGGGTGGGTCGGTGGTCTGTGGGTGCGGGGCCGGCTCAGTGGCCGGCGCCCAGGCCGCCGGTGACCGGGATGACGCCCGCGGTCACGTAGGAGGCGTCGTCGCCGGCGAGGAAGCGCACGGCCGCGGCGACCTCGGCGGCGGTGCCGGGGCGGGCCAGGGCGGTCCTGGCCAGGGCCTGCTCCCGGCGGGTGTCGGTGATGTCCTGGACCATGTCGGTCTCGATCAGGCCGGGGGACACCACGTTGACCGTGATGTTGCGGCGGCCCACCTCGATGGCGAGCGACCGGGCGAAGCCGATCAGCGCCGCCTTGGAGGAGGCGTAGTTGGTCTGGCCGGGGGCGCCGGCCATGCCGCTCATCGAGGACATGTAGATCAGCCGGCCCCAGCGGGCCTTGATCATCGCGGGGATGACCTCCCGGGTGACGGTGACGGCGGCCTGGAAGTTGGTCTCCATCACGGCCCGGAAGTCCTCGTCCGGCATGCCGATCAGCAGCTGGTCGCGGGTGATGCCGGCGTTGGAGACCAGTACCTCGACGGGGCCCTGCTGGATGGTCACGTCCTCGACCGCGGCCCTGACGTCGTCGGGGTTGGTCACGTCGCACCGCACGGCGTAGAAGCCGGGAGGCGGCTCCCCGTTGCGGTAGGTGATCGCGACCTTGTTCCCCTCGGCCGCCAAGGCCTCTGCGGTGGCGAGTCCGATGCCCCGGTTTCCGCCGGTGACGAGTACGGAGCGACTCATGTGCACCTCCTCTTGTCGTGTCGCCACGGGCCTTGTGGTGGTGGCGGGGTCGGGGACTGCCGGCTCATGCGACTTCGTCCCACAGGGATTCGAGCTGGGCTGCGGCGCTCTCGGCGTCGGTGAAGAGCACCGCCCGCCATCCGGCCGCCTCGGCGCCGGCGCAGTTGTGCGGCAGGTCGTCCACGAGCACGCAGCGCTCCGGGGCGACTCCCGCCCGCTGCGCGGCGAGTTCGAACATGCCGGGGGACGGCTTGCGGTGACCCGTCTCGAAGGAGAGCAGGACGTCGTCGAAGAGCTCGGAGGGCTCGATCATCCGCCGCCAGTGCTGGTCCCAGGCGGGCACCATGTTCGAGAGCATCCCGACGAACGCTCCCCGGTCCCGCGCCTTGCGCAGCTGGGACACCCAGTCGTGGTTGGTCTCCCGACCGTCGAACCAGGCGTCCGCCATCGTGGTGAGGCGGAGGGTGACGCCGTGCTCGGACTCCAGCACGTCACCGATCTCGCGGAGCCACTGCTCCTCGGTCACCAGCGGCGTGTCGATCGGCTCCATGATGTCGCTGGTGCCGTACCGGGCGGTGACGGTGGCCAGGGCCCGTCCGAGGACGGCCTGGTCGACGCCCATGGAGGCGCAGAACTTCTCCATGGTGTGGCCGAGCGGAGGGGTGAGGACTCCTCCGAAGTCCGACCAGATCGCCAGTCGGGGCGCGGTGCTGTCAGGCATGGGGGTTCCTCGGCTGGAGTTGCGGGATGCGGGATGCGTCGTCGACGGTGACGGTGAGGGCCGCGATCTCCTCCGAGTCCTGGAGGAACCGGACGCGGATCACGTGGCGCTCGGGGCCGGCCGGCACCCGGTCCGCCGACACCGTCAGGGGTACGTCCAGCTCGGCGAAGCGGTAGAACTCCGCGTCGAAGCCGGAGGCGTACACCGGGAGGGGGTCTTGCCCGGGGGCCCGGCCGGCGGTGCCGGCCGAGTAGACCGCCACCTGGCGGGCCGCCTCGACCAGGGTCATCGCCGGCAGGTGGTCGTAGGCGTGGTCGAACAGCGCCGGGTTGTCGAAGCGCGGTACGACCTGGGCCACGACCGAGTCGCCGATGACCTCCGGTTCGGTGAGGACGACGTTGATCGGGTTGTCGCGGCCCACCAGTTCCGGGGCGACGCGCTTGGTCGTGCGGGACACGACGTCCTCGGTGAACTCCGAGCTCATCGGTGCCGGCGTGCCGCGCTGCGCCTGGCGGAGGATCTCGTTCTCGTGCTTCTTCAGGAAGAGCACGTCCATGGAGTGGTCGCCGACGTGCACGTCACCCATGTAGATCCGCTGGACGAGCCGGCCCTTGCGGAACCGGCCGTTGCGGGCCGGAGTACCGAAGAAGTCGGTGTCGATCCGCGGGGTTCCGGTTTCCCGGCCTACTTCCAGAGCGTACAGGTTCTTCATCGAAAACTGGAAGGTGTTCACGATGGCGATGGTGTCGATCGGAATTCCCACGTGAATGTGGGAACCCGCGATCGATACCTGTCGCCCCGCCTCCAGGAAAATCAGGGAATCGTGCAGCTTGGGCCGCGACCGGTGGTCACTGTAATAGAGATGGGTCAGCGGAAGGTGAATTCCAGCCGTCACCGCCATGGGCCGCAGCGTTTGAACATCCGTGACGAAGACTTCGGTAATCGCGGAACGGTGCACGAGTGCCCGTTCGATGGTGCGGCCGTAGTCGATGTCCTGGATCACAGAAGAGGTGGCGTCCTCAATCACCTGCGTGGTCATACGTCTTCCCTCCAGACCACTTCTCCGAAGTGAACGGTTGGCTTGCGGGTGGGCAGGGCTCCGGTCAGCCGACCGGGACCGACACCCGCTCCTGCTCGACGGCCCCGGAGCCGTCCTGCGTCGCACGGCGCCTGATGAACAGGGCGCTCACCGCGCCCAGCAGGACCACCGCCGTACCGATCCACAGCGCCGACTGGAGGCTGTCCGTGAAGGCCGCCTGCGCGTCGCCCGTGCCGGCACCGGCGAACTGCCGGCTGAAGACCGCCGTCAGGGCGGCGACACCCAGCGCACCGCCGAACTCGCGGCTGGTGTTGTTCGCGCCGGAGGCCTTGTTGTGTTCGCTCTCCCGTACCGCGGAGATGACCGTGGCGGGGTTGCCGGCGAAGACGAGGCCCATGCCGATGCCGGCGAGGGCGAGGGCGGGCACCATGGCGCCGTAGCCGACGTCGGGGGTGACGATCAGGGCGATCCAGCCGAGGCCGAGGCCCTGGAGGGCACAGCCCACCGCCTGCAGGACACCGCCGCCGATGCGGTCCACGAAGCCCATCGCGGCGGGCACCACGATCATCGGGGCGACGGTCCACGGAAGGGTGCGCAGTCCCGCCTCGAAGGGCGAGAAGCCCATCGGGCCCTGCAGGAACTGGCTCAGGAAGAAGATCGACCCGAAGACACCGAAGTACATCGTGATCGACACCACGTTGCTGAGCACGAAGGCCGGGACGCGGTACATGTGCAGCGGGATCAGCGGGCTCGCGCTCCTGCGCTCGTTCATGATGAACGCGACCGCGAGTACCACCGCGACACCGAGTCCGATCAGCGTGGTGCTCTGCGTCCAGCCGTGGTCCGCCGCCTGGACGATGCCCCAGACCGCCGCCACGACCGAGCCGGTGATCAGCACCATGCTGGGGACGTTCAGGTTCCGTTCCTCACCCCTGCTCTCCTTGACCGCCCAGAAGGCGAGGGGCAGGGCGATGACGCCGACCGGCACGTTGATCCAGAAGATCCAGCTCCAGTCGATCTGCTCGGTCACCAGGCCGCCGGCCAGCGGACCGACCGCGATGCCGAGGCCGTTGACGCCGCCCCACACACCGACGGCCATGTTCCGCTTCTCCCGGGAGACGGCGGCGACGGCCAGGGTGAGCGAGACCGGCAGGATCGCCGCGGCACCGGCGCCCTGGAGCACGCGGGCGACCACCAGCGTGACGACCGAGTCGGCCACCGCACAGGCGATGGACGAGGCCGTGAAGAGCCCGACGCCCCACAGGAAGACCCGGCGGCGGCCGAAGCGGTCACCCAGCGCCGCGCCCGCCAGCAGCAGACCGGCGAAGGCCAGCACGTAGCCGTTCATCACCCACTGCAGCTCGGACTGCTTGACGCTGAACTGCTCGGCGATCTTGGGCAGTGCGTTGGTGACGACCAGGTTGTCCAGCGACACCATGAACATCGGCAGGGAAGTGGCCACCAGCGCCCAGACGGCGGCCGGCCCCTTGTTCGTCGCCATCATCGGCCGTACCCCCCGGACTCCGAGCCCGGAATGCGGCGGAGGGTGACCAGGTCCGAGGTCCGGCCGGCCATGAGCTCACCGACGTCGCCGCTGAGGACGTAGTCGCCGTGCGGCGTCACGGCCACGGTCGTGGGGCCCTGGGTGGCCCACGGGTCCACCCGCTGGCTGAAGCCGGCGGTGCGCCAGCCGTCCTTCGACTCCAGGACGGTCACCGCGTCCACCCCGCCGGGCACGCCCACGGCGGCGCCGATCGAGTTGGTGACGACGACCAGGGAGCCGTCGGGGCGCAGCCCGAGGCCGTCCGTGCCGACCAGCGGCCGGGGGAGCTTGACCTCGGTCACCCGGCGGTGCGCCGGCGCGTTCGGGTTGATCTTGAACATGAGGCCGGTGTCGTAGCGCACGGCGAGCAGGTAGCCGTCCGGGTGCCAGACGATCCCGTTCAGGCCGACGATGTCGGCGGCGAAGCGGGGGTCGGTGACCAGCGGGGTGACCTTGCCGTCGAGGCCGATCCGCTGGATCGTGTCCGACACGGAGTCCGTGACGTAGATGTTCCCGCGGCGGTCGAAGGTGAGGTCGTTGGCGAAGGTGCGCCCGCGCCCGCCCGCCACGTCCACCTTGCGCTGCAGCTTGCCGGTGTCCAGGGCGAAGATGGCCACGCCCGAGGTCGGCGGCTGATCGCCGACGTCCAGGCGCTGGCGGACCCAGAAGTCGCTGTAGGCGACCAGGATGCGGTTGCGGGCGACGTCGACGCGGATGCCGAGGGTCGACACCATGCCGATGCTCGGCGCCAGCTGCTTGATGCTGCCGTCCTGGCCGATCACCGAGAGGTTGCCCTGGGAGGCGGAGCCGACCAGGAAGGCGCGGCGGGTCGGGTCCCAGGCGATGCCCTCCGGGTAGAGCTCGGTCGCCCGGCCGGTGATGACCTCGGCGCCCTGGTGGAGGCTCACGGACTGGGCGGCCGCGGGGACCGGCTCCGCCATGGCGACCGTCGGCAGCGCGAGCGGCGCGATGGACGCGAGCACGGCCACGCCGGCTGCTGCTGCCGCTAAGGGCAGTGAACGAAACACTGTTCTTCCTTCTCTCGTACGTACGGGGCAAGGGGAGTGGGGGTGGGGGTGGGGGCAGGAGTGCCGGGGGCGGGCCGGCGGCCGGTCAGGAAGCCCGGCTGCCGACCAGCACGCACCGCTGCACCCGCCTCAGGTCCTCCGAGGGCTCCAGGCCGAGCTCGTGCGCCAGGACGGTGCGTACGTCCTGGAACGCGCGCAGGGCGTCGCCCCGCCGGCCCGACTGGTGCAGGGCGTCGATCAGCCGTGCGTGCAGCCATTCGTTGTAGGGGTGGCTGGCCACGAGGTTCCGCAGCTGGGGCAGGACCTCGCGGTAGTAGCCCAGCCGCATGGCCACTTCGATCCATTTCTCCTGGGCGTGGAGCTGGAGCTCCTCGATCTCCCGGGCGTGTGCCGCGAGGACGTGTCCCTGGCGCACGTCGGCCAGGGCGGGCCCCCGCCACATGCCGAGCGCGTCGCCGAAGCTTTCGTATGCCGCTTCCAGGTGCCCGGCCCGCAGCTCCTGACGCCCCAGGGCGCAGGTCCGGCGGAAGGCGGCCAGATCGGTCTGCCGTTCTTCCACGTTGAGCGAGTAACCGGTCGCCTCCGTGGTCAGCAGGTCCTGCACCGCGTCGTGCCCGAGCCACTGACCGAGCTCCTGGCGCAGGTGGTAGACGTGCGTGCGGACCGTGTTGACCGCCGTGGCCGGCGGGTCGCCTTCCCACAGCTCGTCGATCAGGTGGTCCACCGGCACGGTTTCGTTGGCCCGGACGATGAGGAGGGCCAGCAGCTTTCGCACCTTGGGACCGCGGGGGCGGTAAACGGAAGCGCCGTGGCGCATTTCGAGCGGACCCAGAATACGGAATTCAGGATTTCGCTCAGAGCGGGTGGAGTGGGCGGCCAGCCAATCGTCGAGGAGATCGGGCCGGGACCCGTTGTCGGAGGTGATCGGTTGCGGCATCAACAGCGGCATGGCAACGAATCTAGGAGAACCGCCGGGATCAAGACAGACGTCCTATGGTGCACCCCCCATGCCTCCTTGGAGGCAATCCGATCGCACGGAACGCGCCGACGTTGGCCGGAAGAAGACCAAAGCTATGCTGCCGAGAACCAATGGAAACCTCCGACGGTCCTCGATGACGCGGGCGTCCGGGCCCCCGGAAAGGAGAGTGCACGATGCGTCTGAGACTCCTCGGACCCTTCCTCATCGTCACGGCCGACGGCACGTCCCACACCCCGGGACCGCCCAAGGTCGCCCAGGCCCTGGCCCTGCTCGCCACCCAGCCGGGCCTGGTCGTCAGCTCGGACACCCTGGTCCGCGAGCTCTGGCGGGAAAGCCCCCCGCGCACCGCCCTCGCGACGGCCCAGACCCACATCCACCACGCCCGCAAGCGGCTCGACGAACTGTCGGCCGGGGAGACGTCCCGGCCCGTCCTGATCACGTGCCCCTCCGGCTACATGCTGCACCTCGACGACCACCAGGCCACCGACGTCCGGGAACTCGAAGACCTCGTCCTGCTCGCGGACGCCGAACTGGGCCGGGGCGACACGGAGACCGCCGCCGCCCACATGAAGAGGGCCCTCGCCATCCGGCGCGGGCCCCTGGTCTCCAACATCCCGGTCGGACACGTCCTGGCCGGCCGCCGGGCACGCCTGGAGGAGCTGTACGTCCAGGCACTGGAACTGCACATCGAGATCACCGTCCGGCTCGGCCGCTACCGCGAGGTGATCCCCGAACTGCGCCTCCTCGTCCACGACCACCCGCTCCACGAGTGGTTCCACGGCCACCTCATCGCCGCGCTCCACCGGTGCGGCCGCCGGACCGAGGCGCTCCAGGCCTACCGGGCACTGGAACGGATCCTGCGCGAAGAGCTCGGCCTGAGCCCGCTGCCCAGCACCCGGCGGCTCATGGACCTGGTCCTCGAACCGAACCCCGACGGCTCCGCCGCGGAGCCCCCGTGGTCCGTCCTCCCGCGCGCGGGCAGGCCGGCGGCCACCCCCCGGTGACCGCCCCGCCGCCACCCGGCCTAGGAGTCCCTGCGGCCTTCCAGATAGGCCGTGTGCGTCTGCTGCCGGAGCGCCTCCCGGTCCTGGAGCTCCGCCGTCAGCCGTTCCGCTTCCTCCGACAGCAGCGACAGCTGCCGCTCCAAGTGCCGCTCGGGGGACTCCCCGCCCGGCGTCAGCCGGGTCCACCAGCGGGTCCGGTTGTACGTGTCCACGCACTCCGGCACGTCCAGCCGGACCGCCCGCGCCAGCGAGTGCACCGCTTCCGGTTCGGCCGCCAGGACCTGCGCCGGCCACCCCGGGGCCAGCAGGGCCGCGTACAGGTCCAGCAGCTCGCTCAGCTTCCCCTCGGCGGCCGGCGGCAACTCCACCTCCGCCACGTACCCGCGCAGCCGGCCCAGGTCCTCCCGTACGAGGTCCAGCTGCTCCGCGGGACCGGGGAACGGCGGCGGCGGGGTCCGGTCGGGCGGCGCGATGAGCGCACCCGCCCCGTACAGCCCCGCGACCACCGCCGGCCAGTACGCGCCCGCCACCCCGGCCACCGTCAGGCCCAGCCCGAGGAGCCCGCAGGCACAGCCCCACAGGTTCTTCCCCGACTCCAGGTACTTCAGCGTCAGCGCCCTACTGGTAGCCACGTATCTCCTCGAAGGCCCCGTCCAGGGAGCCGTTCCCGTCGGTCGCGTCGAAGAGGCGGCCACCGGTCAGCTCCGTGATGTGCGTCAGCTCCTTGCGGTCCGAGTCCCCGAACAGCACCGCGAACACCGGCGTGCGCTTCTGCGCCTCCGGCAGTCCCGCGTAGAAGGAGTCGAAGTCCTTCACCTTGTCCCCGCTCTGCCCGTCCGTCATCAGCACGATCGAGGTGAACGCGTCCGCGCCGCCCTGCCCCAGGTGCTGGTACGCGGCCTTCAGGCTCGCGTAGACGGCCGTACCGCCCTCCGGGCGCAGCGACTTGACGTCACCCCGGATCGCGTCCAGGGCGGGCCCCGGATTGCCCGGCTCGACGACGTGCGTCAGCACCTTCTTCACCTTGTCGCCGAACGGCAGCAGCGTCACCTCCTCGCGGTCCCGGAAGCGCTGTCCCGTCCCCGAACTCCCCGTCCCCGTAAGGTCGGTGAGCGCCGAACGCAGCCGCCCGATCCGGTCCGCCTCCTCCATCGAACCCGAGGTGTCCAGCACGTACACCGTCCGCGAGGGCCGCCGCAGCTCGTTCTCGTACGAGGCCAGCAGCCCGTCCGCCACCGACCGGGCCCCCGGGAAGGGCAGCTCGCGGCGCACGGCCGGGTCCAGCCCGGCCGCCGGCGCCACCCCCGCCGCCACCGGACGCCGGAACGTCTTCTCCGTGATCGCCTTCTGCGCCGCGTCGCCCCGCAGGTACTCCGTCAGCAGCCGGCCCGACTCCCGCGCCCCCGCCGGGGCCGACGTCAGCAGCGTCAGCGGGTAGTGCGCCGTGACCACCCCGTCCTTCGGGCGGACCACCTTCAGCGGGGACTTCGCCCGGTCGTTCATCGACAGCAGCACCGACTCGTAGTTGACCAGCGCGTCCACGTCGTCCCGCTTCGCGTACGCCGTCGCCAGCCAGCCCGAGGAACCGGAGGTCAGCTTCTGCCCCTTGAAGAACTCCTTCAGCCGCGGCCGGGCCTTCTGCACGTCCGCGTCCGTCAGCGCCGACTGCGCGCCCGACAGCCCCGAGGCCACCGAGACGAGGGTGGAGAAACCGGAGTTCGAACGCACCGGATCCGTCATCCCGTACGTCAGCTTCCCGGCCGCCACGGCCTCCTCGACCGCCGACCAGGTCACCTCTTCCGGCTTCCAGCCCAGCCGGGCCAGCGCCTCCGGCTTGACTCCGACGGCGACGGGGGAGGACATCACCGGCGTCTCGTTGGCGAGCTTCGCCGCCGCCTCGGGACGCAGCCGCAGGTAGTCGTTGGAGGACAGCCAGATCGCGTCGTACCGGCCGTCCGCCTTCCCCGAGGCGACCTGTTCGGCCGCGTCCAGCGTCCCCGACCAGGTGAAGTCGACGGAGACCCCGGTGGCCGTCTTGGCGTCCTTCAGGATCTGCGCCATGTCGGACAGCTCGCTGGAGGCCAGCACGCGGAGCCGGCCCTCCTTGTACTCCTGCGGCTTGGCGCCGCCGGACGCGGTGGTCCCCGCCGGTTCGTCCGAGGTGCAGGCCGTCGCGCCCAGCAGGGTCGCGGCCAGCACCACCGCCGCGGCGAGACGTCTGCGCACGCGTGCCGTGTGCAGCTTCGTCCTCGTGGTGCGCGCGTTCATCGCTCCCCGCCTTCCAGGGCGTTCGCGGTGCGGGTGCGGGCCAGGTGCGCCGAGGCCGCCTGCAGCTCGCCCGTCAGGGACTCCACCGTCGCCGCCATGCTCTCGGTGGCCTGGACCTTGAACGTGTCGATCGCGTCCAGGGTCTTGTAGATCTGCGCGAAGGCCGTACGCAGCGTCTCCGCGCCCACGGCCGGGTCGGCGGCGATCCGCTGGATCTCGCCGCTCTGGGTCGCCAGCATCTCCGCGTTCCCCCGGATCAGCTCCTCGGTGGTGCCGCGCAGCGCGTCGACCTGCTCGGCCACCCTGCGCTGGTTGTCCAGGGCCGAAGCCAGCATCACCGCGATCCGCAGCGCCGAGACGGTCGTCGTCGCCGCCCGGTCGACGCCCTTGACGAGCTCCTCGTTGTTGCGCCGGACCACGTCCATCGCCAGGTAGCCCTGCGCACACACCGCCAGCTGCGTCAGCAGGTCCTGGTGCTTCTGCCGCACCGGGAACAGGACGTCGGCGCGGAGCGCGTCCGCCTGGGCGGGGTCGGAGCGCTCGGCCTCCGTGATCCGCTGCTCCACGGCCGCGTCCAGGGCCTCGGTGAGCACCGCGTACTCCTGGAGCTTGCCCATCGTCTCCCAGAGCCGGGCCCGCTCCGTGTGCAGGGCGGCGTTGTCGCGGCGCAGCTCGTCCTGGCCGCCGCGCAGCGCGCCGACGATCCGGTTCAGGGTGGCCTGGGAGGAGGCGTACTTGGCCACGTGGTCGCGGAACCTGTTGCCGCCCGGCAGCTTCGCCAGCAGCCTGCGGGCCCCCTTGGCGGGCGCGTCCCGCGGGTCGAGGTCCTCGACGGTGCGGCGCAGCTCGACCAGCGACCCCGCCACCCGGGCCTGCGCGTCCCCGCCGCCGTCCGCGCCGAGGGACCGTACGGCCCGCTCCAGCATCCGGTTGGACTGGTTGGCGGCGGTCCGCATGTCGGCGGAGCCGAGCGCGGTGATGTCGCCGATCCGGGTCGCGAACTCCGGCGAGCGGGCGTCGACACCGGCGAGCCGGCCCACGTACTCGTCGGCCCGGCGGGCCATCTCCTCCCGGACGCCGTCCTGGAGCGGGACGAGGCCGGAGGCCTGCTCGCGGCGTACGGCGGGCACCGGCTCGGGCGCGGTCAGCACGAGCGGGCCGTCCTCGGGCGGTGTCAGCGGCGGCGGTGTCAGTGTCACGGCGTGCCCCCCTGCCCCTTGGCGCGGGCTGCCAGCGCCGTCAGGACCTTCACGGTCGGAGCGCTGACCTGGCGGATCCCGGTCAGCTCCGGGTTGAGGTACCCGGCGTACGGGGTGGTGGCGGCGGTGAACTCGGCGGTGCCCTCCTGGGGGCGGAAGCCGTGCCGCACGGCCAGCTCGCGCAGCTTCTTGTCGGTGGCGAGGAGCGTGCCGAGGTCCTTGGCCTTGTCGCCGAGCGGTACGAAGGTGTGCGGGGAGTTCACGGTGGTGTCCGGGTACAGCACGACCATGCTCGCGGCCTCCCCGGTGGCCTGCTTCTGCATCAGCAGCGCGGCGACCTGGGCCTCGTAGGCGAGGACCAGCGGCTCTCCGCTGCCGCTGATGAAGGACCGGAAGGGGCCGTCGGTGCTGGGCTCCAGGGAGCCCTGGACGGAGATCAGCTTCCGCAGGAGGGGGGCGGTGCGCTCGATGCCGGCGTCGTCGGAGACGACCGTCTTGCTGTTGGCCACGTTGGAGGTGGCGCCGATGAACAGGGCGCCGGAGTTGGAGGTGGTGGGGTCGGAGGTCTTGACGAAGACCGTTCCGCTCAGTTCCGCGTGGGCCGTGGAACCGGGGAGCTGCTGCCAGGTGCGGTCCTCGCCGGCCGCCTTGAGGAAGGGCTCCATCAGGAGGGTGCCGGTGTTCTTGCCTGTCATCCTGACGAGGCCGTTGTCGGCGAGGACGCGGGCCGCGTTGGCGCGGGCGATGACCACGAGCGGGGAGAAGAAGGGCTTCGCGCTCTGCGCGCCCTTCACCCCGGCCTTCGCGGCGATCTCGTCGGCGGGCTCGCTGCTGCTGGGGAAGGCGAAGTCGTACTCCTTGAGGGCCAGCTGGTCCATGGCCCAGGAGCCCGAGGTCTCGGTCTTCACGGTGTAGCCCTTGGCTGCAAGGGCCTTGACGACGTCGGGATCGCGGAAGAACTCGGACTTCTCCGATCCGATGACGCCACGCACGGTCTTCGTTGCCGTGCCCTCTGATGTTCCGGTTCCTCCGAGGAAGATGACGGCGACAACGCCGCCCACAAGGAGGACCGCCAGAGCGATTCCAAGGATGCGTCTCACGGGGGCAGCCTGCTCACGGAAACCCACATTCCGCGGGGCGTTGGGTGAACGCCGGGTGTCCAGACGGTCCCGCTTCGAAATGCTGTGTGGGTGGGCGGGTGCTGGTGGGAGGGGGCGGGCGGCGGGAGGATCTGGGCATGGGTGTGAGTACGTCTGGTGTGAGGTGGCAGGGCTGGGCGGTGGGCATGGTCTGCCTGTCCGGCCTGCTGGTGTTCGCCCCGTTGGGGCTGTACGTCTGGGCCAGCGGCGGCCCCGCGGACCCTTCCCGCCAGGCCTCCGTCCCCCCGGAGGTACGGGTCACCGGGTGCCGGATCGACCCGCCGAGCCGGCGTGCCGTGGCGGTCCTGGAAGCCCGGGGCGAGGGCTCGTACGTCGCCACGGTCGAGTTCCGCGACCGCCCGCCCGCGCAGCCGGACGCCCGCGAAACCCGCACCCTGGTCCGCCTCCCGGGGCTCACCCCGACCGACCCCCCGTCCCGCACGGAGGCCGTCGGCCCGGTGTGGGCGCTGGGGGCGGGTGTGTGGTGCGGGGTGGCGGGGGTGGTGGGGGAGGGGCCGGGCGGGGGCTGACGGCGGGTCATGGCGGTCCGGTCCGGTCCGGGGTGGTCAGGACGACCGTGCGGCCGTCGGGGTCGGTGAGGGTGCGGGGGGAGTCGCCGTTCAGGCCGAGGCGGAGGTAGCCCGTCTCGGGGCGGCGGCCGACGGGGTAGAGCTCCAGGACGCTGCCGTCTGCCAGTGTCGCGGAGTAGTGGTCCGGGCCGTTGCCGTGGCGCTCCGGTACGAGGTCGAGACCGAGGCCGGCGTAGAACTCGCGGCACTCCTCGAGACGGTTCGTGTAGATGACGAGCAGGCCGATCACGCGGCGGCCTCCTGTCGTCCGATCAGGGCGGTGACGCCCTGGAGGGCCAGGTCGAGGCTCGCGAGGACCGCCGACACGGTCCACAGCGTGCGGTGGTCGGACTGCGACGCCGCCATCGAGAGCGCGCATACGAGGCCCAGGGCGGTGCACAGCGGGCGCAGGAAGGTGTTGCGGGCGAGGAATTCGAGCATCTTTCTTCCTTCCGTCGGGCGGGATGCCCGCCAACTCGGCTTGCGAGAAGGGTTGGTGCGGCATCCCCTCTGGCATCCCGCTCAAGGTATACATACCATTGAGGGTATGCCAAGGAAGAATGAGTCCGACGAGCTCGAAGAGCGGGACCTCGCCTACCGGATCGCCCAGGCCGTGCACGACCGGCGGACGGAACTCGGCTGGTCGCAGCGCCAGTTGGCGGAGGCGGCCGGGATGCGGCAGCCGCACGTCTCGCGGCTGGAGGCGGCCAGGAGCCTGCCGAGCCTCGACGTCCTGCACCGCGTCGCCGAGGCGATGGGGACCGACCTCACGGTGTGCCTCGTGCCGCGCGAAGCCGCGAAGGCCGCGGAGGTGGTCACCCGATGAGACTGCCGCACCGGCATTCCGGGTACGCACTGGAGGCGGTCGCGGCCGTCGTCGTCATCGCCGCCCTCGTGGCCACCCGTGGGACGGGGCCGATGGGCCTGCTCGTCTATGTGGTGGGCCAGCCCCTGATGTTCATCCCCGGCGCGATGCAGATCCGGCACCACTTCGCGCCGCCCTGCACGGAGTGCGTCAAGGTGTTGCCGCTCAACCCGGCGGAGTCCGCTCGGGAGCCCGGCAGCTCACGCCGGGCACTGTGGGCGTCCCACGCCTTCTTCGGCACCCTCCCGCGCTTCGGCCTGGTCCTGTTCGCGACCGTCTCCCTCGCGGTCCTGGGCTGTGCCCCGCTCTACGACCTGCTGGGAATGGAGGGGGCGCAGCGCAGGGCGTACCTCTTCCTGATCGCCGGGATCGCCCTCACCGTGGCCACCACCTGGACGACCCGGACGCACAACCGCCTGGCGCCCTGGTGCCCGTACTGCGACGACGACGGGGACGAGGGCGACGAGGAGCCCGTCGCGGACCCCACCGGCGGACGCGGCCGGCCCGCGCCCGCCTGCTAGCGCCGCGTCAAGCGGCACCCCTGCGGACCGGCCGCCTTACTCCAGAGGTAATCGTCTTCGTGTGCCCGCGCAGGCAGCATCGGTGATCTCCCCGCGTCGGACGACGCGGACCAGGACGGAGGGCCGGCATGGACACGCGCACGGTGGTCGAGGAGTTGCTGCGCAGGATCGGCGAGGGCGATCCCGAGCGCATCGCCGAGCTGTACGCCGAGCGGGGCGACTGGAAGCTCGACTGGCCGGAGGCCGAGCACGGCCGCCCCGCCACGCCGTGGATCCGCCACCGGTCCACCCGGGGCGACGCGGCCGCCCACTACCGCGAGCTCGCCGAGCACCACGTGCCGGAGTGTGCGGCGACCGAGGTCGAGCGGATCCTCGTCGACGGGAACGAGGCGGTCGTGCTCGGCGAGATCCGCCAGACCGCCCGGCCCACGGGACGCCCGTACCGTGCGCGGTTCGCCCTGCACCTCACCGTCGAGGACGGCCTGGTCACCCGGCACCACGTCTACGAGGACAGCCTGGCCGTAGCCCGGGCCTTCGGACCCCTTTAGACGAAGTTCTTGTCGATCAAGAGGCTCAGGACGTCTTGGCGGAAGTTGGGGAAGTCCATGGGCACGATGCCGAAGCGGGCTCGCTGGGCCTTCCTGGGCTCCAGGTAGTCGTAGACGCTCGGGAGGATCTTCCGGGCCCCCATGGAGGGATCGGGGATGGGTCCCTTGGCGGTGCTGGTGAAGTTGATGAACATCTTGGCGGCGCTCTGGTCGAACCACGCCGCGTCGAACTGGTCGACGATCGCCTGCTTCTTCGCATCGTCCGGGACGTTGTACTTGTCCTGGATCTTGCAGTGGTCGTCGCCCCACTTGAGGGTGGTCCATTCGTGGCTGAAGTCGGTGAGGAGCACGACCTTGCCGCGAGCCTGACCCAGGGTGGGCCACGAGGGGTTGGTCCAGAAGAGCGGACGGAAATGCATCGACGGATCGTCCATGTACCAGTTGAAGCGACGCCTGAATTCCTCTGCGCCGAGCGCCTGGCCTCCCGCACTCTCGTTCTTGAGCCGCATGATGATCACTTCCTTCGGATTGTTCCGCAGGAAGAAGTCGCAGTCGTTGAGGACGTCCTGGTACCGCTTGTTCATGTATATGTCGGAGTGGTAGAGGCCCATCTCGTTCGCGGAGCCCTGCAATCCGTTCAAACGGATGTCGAGGAAACGGATGCCCTTGTCGAGCTGCGTCGGCAGGTCCCAGATCTGGCACTTCGCGGCCGTCATGCCACTGTTGGCGCAGGTGTTGTGGGTTCCGGGGATCGTCAGCTTCGTGACGGGAAGGCTGTTGGAGAGCTGTCCCATCCAGGACCGGGAGGACCAGCTCGCGGCAGATGCCGCACTCGGGAGGCCGAGCACGCCGGCACCGGCCATGCCGCCGGCTCCGGCCGCCCACTTCAGGACGTCACGACGGGTAGGGCTCATGCCTGTTCTCCGATTCAGTGCGAAACGTGGGGAAGGGCGCGCTCTGGCCGCCGATTCGGTCGTACGGATTCTGCGGCTCACGGCTCCCAGAGCTGACCAACCAGCGGGGAATGGAATTCCTGGAGGAATCACGCTGCGCAAGGCAACGGATGATCTCCGAGGCGTACCGTAAACCGAGCTGCTAACGCTCCATTACCGTCCACTAACGCTCTGGCTTTCCCGGGCCTCGCCCAGCCTCCTCCCGGAGGTCCTCCCGCGAGCTTCTCCTGATCCCCTCAGCAGGTGGAGTGGAACAGCCCGCCGACCGCCTCCCCGGCCCCGGCCAGCCGGTTGTACAGGCCGACGGCGGCCCTGGTCTCGTCGGAGTGCACGGCGACCCCCGCCTCCCGCAGCACCCGCAGCACCTCCGGCGTCGTCTTCAGCCGCCGCTCCATCCCCTGGCTGAGCACGACGACCGCACAACCCCGCCCGAGCAGCTCCCGCACCTCCCCGGCCCGGATCCCGGGCTCGTGCCGGGTCCCGTGCACGTTCCAGTCCCAGACGTTCCCGCCACCCGGATACAGCACGAAGTCCTTGCCCGCCGCGAGCCCTTCGACCTCCATCTCACCCCAGGCGACGCGCGTGATCACCGGAGACCGTTTCACCGGAGGAGTGCCTTCTCAATCCCCTCGAAGATGTCCGCGTCCGTCCCCTGCTGCCAGACCGGAAGGTCCGCCGAGTCGGCCACGTAACCCGGCTTGGGGTCCTCAAAATGCCGGTACATCTGCGCGGTCCAACAGACGGCGACGAACCGGCCCTTCTGCTCCCGCGAGAGCCGCGAGGTGGTGGCGCCGCTGATCTCGACGAAGTGGCGCACCTGCGCGTACACGGCCCCGGCGGCCTCGCGCTCCCACTGCGGCGTCTCGTCCCAGGGGGTCACGTAACCGGCCTTCGGCTCACCCGGAAAGTGCCGCCGCACCCCCGCGATCCACGCCTCGCGGAACAGTCGTGCACCTTCGCTCTGCGACATGCGAATCCCTCTCATAGGCCCGCCAGAGCGTACAGGCCGGGCGTACTTTGGGCGTATGGCTTCTGAGCACTTGGGTGACCGTCTGAGCCGTCTTCGCCGCTTCGCCGACCTGACTCAGGAAGGACTGGCGGAGCGGTCCGGTGTATCCGTCGACGTGGTGCGCAAGTTGGAGCAGAGGCGCAAGCACAGCGCCAGACTGCCCACGCTGCACGCACTGTCCAAGGGGCTGGGCGTCGAGCTGACGAGCCTGCTGGGCGATCCGCCCGGGGTGCCCTCGAACGGTGAGGCTGATTCCCCGGCGCTGGTGGCCGTGCGGCGGGCGATAATGCCGCCGTTGTTCGCCCCACCTGTGGAACCGGCCGGTGTGGAGCGGTTGTCGCTTCCGCTCCTGCGCGCCGAGTTGGCGGCTGGATGGACCCTGTACCACGCAGCGGACTTCGGTCGCCTCATGGAAGTGCTGCCGGGCGTCATCGCCGATGCCAGACTCCTCGCCGCCGTGGGGAACGCGGATCAGCGCGCGGCCGGCCAAGCGGCCCTCGGCAAGGCACTGCAGCTCGGCGGACACCTGGCCATTCGTCTGGGCAAGACGGACCTCGCCCTCTCGGCACTGGAGCGGGCCTACGCCGCAGCGGGAGACTCGGCGGACCCCCTGCTGGCTCCGATGCTGTCGAACTCCGTGGCGTGGGCCTACCAGCGGCAGGCCCGGCTGGACGACGCGCGGAATCTGGCCGTGCACGCGGCGGACGCCGTGGAACGTGAACACACCGGTACCTCAGAGGGTGTTCGCGTCTGGGGTGGACTGCTGATGTCCGCAGCCACGTCGTACGCACGGAGCGACGACTACGCGACGGCCAACGAGATGATGGTGACCGCCGAGAAGGCGGCGGGCCGACTGGCCACGCTGCCTCCGCCGGCTGACGGCAAACTCGTCTCGGTGTTCAGCCGGTCGTCGGTGCGCATCGAGCGGGTCCGCCTCGCGGTCCAGCACGAGCGCCCGGAGGAGGCCCTGATGCTGGCCAAGGGGATAAGGCTCAGCAAGGACACGCCGCCTTCGTGGCGGACGTGGCTGCTCCTGGACCTGGCGCGCGCTCATGCGGACTTGGGGGATGCCGCCGGGGCCCTGAAGGCCCTCGAAAGGCTGCGGAAGGTCGCCCCGGGGTGGATGCGGCACCACACCCTGGCCGTGGCGATCGTCACGGACCTGTGGGCAGGACGGCACCATCCGCCGGGCCTGCGGCAGCTGAAGGACTTCCTCTGCATCCCCGATTAAGCGCGCGAAAGTGGGATGTTGCGTCCCTGTGGTCCCTCGTCGGCCGACGAGAACATCGAACCGTCCGGCAGACGATGCGAGGGATACATGACCACAGCCGCGCACGAACAGAACACCCGTCCGCGCGACCGCGACACCCCGTGGTCGCGGGCACAATCCCCCACCAGCCCGAGCGCCGAGCTCCTCGACCGCGCACTCGTCGGCTGGGAGCGCTTCCTCGTCACACTCCAGGCGGCGTCCGATGAGTGAGTGCTACGAGTACGTCCCCCACCGTCTCCTCCGCCAACGCGTCCGCGACATCGCATCGGGCGTCGAAGGCGTCCTGATGGCGGTGATCAACGAGAACGTCTCCGACACCGGCATCGAACGCTGGATGGAACTGGCCTACATCCGAGGCGCCTCCGGCCGCGAGTTCACCACGGCCGCCGCCAACGTCGAACCCACCTACGACCAGCCCCAGACGGCCGCCGGCCGCCGAGACCAGAGAAGCGCGTAGCGATCTGTCGCGCCCATCCGCTGCCTGGGCTGCCCTGTTCGTCCTCTGGTGCGGGTATCAGCCCCAGACGGCCATCAGCCGCCGAGCAAAGAGAAGCGCGTAGCGATCCGATGCGCCTGGAGGCTCCGCAGGCCGCTCTGATCAACCTCTCGTGCGGGCAGCCGGCCCCCGGCCCCGGGGCAGGCCTGGACGGGGCCGCTCCTGGCTCGTCTCCCCCTGTGACCGTTCCTTTGGGGGTTTCCCGGCAGTCTTTCGGCTTTCCGGGGAGGGCCGGTCTGTCAAGGGTCGCCGAAGGCGATCGCGAAGCGACGCGACGAAGGAGCGCCCTTGACAGGGCGGCCCGGACCGGAAGGACGATTGGACTGACGGGAAACCCCCAAACCCTCCACGACTACCGACCAAGGAGATCCCGCCCCCAGCCCACCGGCCCGCAGACGAGGGGGCGGGTGGGCAAACACCGACCCGCCCCGCTCCCTCGCGGGGGAGACAACGGCCCCGAGGCGGAACCCCGGAAAAAGCCATGGCACCCGGTCCGGAGCCTGCGCGGTCCCGGACCGGGGCCGGTCAGTGGGCGCCGGCCCGGTCGGGGGCTTCGAGGGCGGCGGTGTGGGCGTCCATGCGCTGGGCCGCGAGGATCGCCGCGGCGGTGTCGGCGCGGGACGCGGCGACGAGCAGGGCGCGGGCGGCGAGGTCGTGGGCGCGGCGGTGGAGGGTGCGGCTGTCGGCGCCGTCGGCCAGGGCGGGGTGGGCGACGCGGACGGGGTCCGTCCCGCGCAGGCGGGTCACCTGGGCTGCGATGCGTACGGCGCCGTCGTCGTCGAGGCCGAGCTCGTCGGTGACGGCGAGCAGGGCGGCCAGGTGCCCGGCGAGCTGGATGTCGAGGGCTTCGCCCCGGCTGCTCTGCGGGTACCCGGCGGATTCGGTGCGGCCGGCGTCCACTCGGTGGACGACCGACTTGGCACGGCTCGGTTCGTACATGAGGAGGCCTCCTGCTTGGTCAGGAGGCCATCCTACATTGGAACCGGTCTAAGGTTGAGTCGAATCTTGGTTGAGCGGGAGTGGAGCGGGCAGCCCCGCCCCACCGGTCCCTACGGCTGCCCGTACCCGTCCAGGAAGCGTCCGATCCGGGTGACGGCGTCCGCGAGGTCCTTCGCGTTGGGGAGGGTCACGATGCGGAAGTGGTCGGGCTCGGGCCAGTTGAATCCGGTGCCGTGGACGACCATGATCTTCTCGGCCCGCAGCAGGTCGAGGACCATCTGCCGGTCGTCCTTGACCTTGTAGACCGCCGGGTCCAGCTTCGGGAACAGGTACAGCGCGCCCTTCGGCTTCACGCACGTGATGCCCGGGATCTGGGTCAGCAGGTCGTACGCCGTGTCGCGCTGCTCCAGCAGCCGCCCGCCCGGCAGCACCAGGTCGACGATCGACTGCCGTCCGCCCAGCGCGGTGGCCACGGCGTGCTGCGAGGGCATGTTCGCGCACAGGCGCATGTTGGCCAGGATCGTCAGGCCCTCGATGTACGACGAGGCGTGCTTCTTCGGTCCGCAGACCGCCATCCAGCCCGCCCGGTACCCGGCGACCCGGTAGTTCTTGGACAGGCCGTTGAAGGTCAGGGTCAGCAGGTCGGGAGCGATCGCCGCGGTGTTCGTGTGCGTGGCGCCGTCGTAGAGGATCCGGTCGTAGATCTCGTCGGAGCAGACCACCAGGTTGTGCCGGCGGGCGATGTCCGTCAGCCCGCGCAGCATCTCGTCGTCGTAGACGGCGCCGGTCGGGTTGTTCGGGTTGATGATCACGATCGCGCGCGTGCGGTCGGTGACCTTGCGCTCGATGTCCGCGAGGTCGGGCATCCAGTCGGACTGCTCGTCGCAGCGGTAGTGCACGGCGGTGCCGCCGGCCAGCGAGACCGACGCCGTCCACAGCGGGTAGTCCGGGGCGGGGACCAGCACCTCGTCGCCGTCGTCCAGCAGCGCCTGCATCGACATCTGGATCAGCTCGGAGACGCCGTTGCCGAGGTAGATGTCCTCGACGTCCAGGTGGATGCCCTTGGTCTGGTAGTGCTGCATGACCGCGCGCCGCGCCGACAGCAGGCCCTTCGCGTCCCCGTAGCCGTGGGCGTTGCCCAGGTTGCGGAGCATGTCCTCAAGGATCTCCGGCGGGCACTCGAAGCCGAAGGCCGCGGGGTTGCCGGTGTTCAGCTTGAGGATGCGATGACCTGCCGCTTCGAGCCGCATCGCCTCTTCGAGGACGGGTCCGCGGATCTCGTAGCAGACATTGGCGAGTTTCGTTGACTGGATCACCTGCATGACGGGAGCTTACGGGCCCGGCCGCCCGCCCGCGCGGCTGTTCCGGGGGAATTCCACCGAGCGATATGCCCTATTTCGAGCGATGTAGGGGTGGTGCCCCCGTCCACCCTTTGAAACGGCGGCCCGGCCGCCGTCCGGCCTGCGGAATGGGTGAGGGGGGCGGAAGCGGCGGGGCGCCGGTGTTGCGCTCGTCACCCCGCGACCGTTGTGCCCGTCGCCCCGCGACGGCGGAGGCTCGGGGCCGGCCCTCCGGGCCGACTCTCCGGACCGGCTCCGCGCCCGGCCCTGAGGGGCGCGTCGGTGACGCATCGACAGGTCGCCGGCCTACCCCCGAGTAGGTTCCGGGGCCCGCTCGGGCCTGTGCCCGGGCTCACGATTCCGGCCAGTGGACCTGGATTGACGGAGAGATTCATTTAGGTGAGCCTTACCTTGCTTTGGCGCGGCTGACGGAGTCGCGCCCCTCATCCCGGAGCCCGCCGCATGTCCTCCCCAGCAGCCAGACTCGCCCCCCGCCCCGTCCGCCTCTACGACTCGTGGTGGACCGTCGCGGCGGGGGCCCTCTGTGCGCTGGTCGTCCTGGCGGCCGGCCTGTGGTGCTCGCTGCACATGCAGGCCGACGCGGCGATGCACTCTGCCGCGCTGTTCGCGCACCTCGCCTCGCTGGTGCTGGGCTTCGGCGCGGTGCTCTCCGCCGACTACTACGGACTGCTGTGGGCCACCGGCCGCTGCGGACTGGCGGAGGTCGTCGCCGCGACCTCCCGGCTGCACGTCCCGATCTGGGCCGGCCTCGGGGGCCTCGTGGTGAGCGGCCTGATGCTCCACCCCGACCTGACCTCCCCGCTGACCCTCACCAAGATCGGCCTGGTCGCCCTGCTGACCGTCAACGGCCTCCAGGCGGGCCTCCTGGGCCGCCGCCTCGAAGCCGCCACCGGCGAGGTCGGCCGCGGCCTCCTGTTCTGGGGCGGCGCCACCGCGCTGGTCTCCCAGGCCTGCTGGTGGGGCGCGGTCGTCATCGGCTTCCTCAACACCAACCGCTGACCGGCCGGCCCGGGCGGCCCTTCCGGGCCCCGGCCCGTTGTCAGTGCCCCCGCCTACCGTGGGTGCATGAAGCCGCTCACGATCATTTCCGGGGACGCGACGAGTCCGCAGGCCAAGGGCCCCAAGCTGATCGCGCACGTCTGCAACGACATAGGCGGCTGGGGAAAGGGCTTCGTGCTCGCCCTCTCCCGGCGCTGGCCCGAACCGGAAGCCGAGTTCAGGGCCTGGCACCGCGGGCGCAGCGGGAACGACTTCGGGCTCGGCGCAGTGCAGGTGGTGCGGGTGAAGCCCGACGTGTGGGTGGCCAACATGGTCGGCCAGCGGGGGATACGCACCGGCAGCGGCGGCCCGCCCATCCGCTACGACGCCGTCGAGAGCTGCCTCGGCAAGCTGGCGGACCACGCCCTGGAGCTGGGGGCGAGCGTCCACATGCCCCGCATCGGGTGCGGGCTGGCCGGCGGCAAGTGGTCCCGTATCGAACCGCTGATAACCGAGGCGCTCTGCGCGCGGGATGTGGCGG
Source organism: Streptomyces sp. NPDC004126 (assembly GCF_050275515.1). NCBI lineage: Bacteria > Bacillati > Actinomycetota > Actinomycetes > Kitasatosporales > Streptomycetaceae > Streptomyces > Streptomyces sp. NPDC004126. The sequence goes on from NZ_JBNNPF010000018.1 coordinate 146,973, forward strand.
TGACGGTGTACGACCGGGCGTGAGGCGAGATCACGAGGTCACGAGCGACGTCCCGAGGCAACGTCCCGAGGCAACGTTGCGACGCGACATCGCGAGGTGACATGCAGGGCCTGTCGGCGGAGGCTGGGGCGGGGGCCGCGTGGCAGCATCGCCGCATGCGCTTCCGATACGCCGCCGAGGCCGACGCGCCCGCCATGGCCCGGCTGTTCGCCGCCAACCACCACGACGCCCTCACCGAAGAGCAGCGGGCCGCGCAGGGCTTCGTGCAGGGGGCCTTCGGGATCGACGCCCTGTGCGCCATGGCCCGGGACGGGGAGCTGCTCGTGGCCGACGCCGGGCACGGGCGGATCGCCGGGCTGCTCGCGCTGTCGGTCGCCACGGACCTGGGCGATCCGCCGGCGGCGGTCCTCGGGCTGCTGCGCGCCCAGCCGGAGCTCGTCTGGCAGGGGCGCCCGCTGAGCGAGGTGCCGTGGCTGCTGTACGGGCCGGTCGTGGTCGACGCCGCCTTCCGCGGGCACGGCGTGGCCCGGGGCCTGTTCGGGATGGCGGTCGAGGCCTCGGCCGGGCGCGCCGAGGTGCTGGTCGCCTTCATCGAGGCGGGCAACGCCCCCTCCTGGCGGGTGCACGTCGACGCCTTCGGCATGACCCCGCTGGGCGAGTACGCGGTCGCCGGCCACACGTACACCGCCGTCGCCACCCCGGCCGAGCAGCCGGCCGCGTAGCCGCGGCTCACCGGGCCGAGGTCCAGCCGCGTTCGCGGAGCCGCTCGAAGCCGTCCGGCAGCCCAGGCGCCCCGGAGGCGGATCGATTCGCCTCCGGCGGGGGACCCGGGGCGCGCCCGTCAGCCCTCCACGATCACCAGCGGCAGCTCCCGGGGCCGCGCGAGCGCCTGGTGGTCCTCGTAGGGCGGCCACAGCGCCGTCAGGGCCTCCCAGTACGTCTCCCGCTCGACCGCGTCCGCCGTGCGCGCCCAGGCCGCGAAGGTCCGGGTGCCCACCTGGAGGCGGACCTCCGGGTGCGCGGTCAGGTTCCCGTACCAGGCGGGGAGGCGGGGCCCGCCCGGGTCGGCGGCGACGACCAGGTACCGGCCCTCGTCCTCGGCGTACACCAGCGGCGTCCGCACCGGCCGGCCCGTGGCGCGGTCGAGGGTGGTCAGGAGCAGGGTCGGGACCCCGTGCCACAGGTGGCCGTCGGTGCCGCCGCTCGCCACGTAGGTCCGCACGTGGTCGAGGCGCGGCCCGGGGCGCGGGTCCGTCGGGCGGTCCCAGTCGACCGGGGAGGCCGGCGACACCGGAGTGGCCGGAGTGGCCGGGGAGACCGGCGTGGCCGGGGAGGCCGGGGCGGGCGGGGTGGCAACAATGTTCATCTGACCTCCGTAGGGCGTCCCCCGGAGCGCTAACGAGCCTTTACCGATTCTGGATGCGCCGGACCCGTAGCGCACGTGCACAGGTCTGGACCAAGCTCGGACCATGGATCTGGAGCTGAGGCACCTCAAGATCGTCAGAGCCGTCGCGGACGCCGGCAGCCTGACCCGCGCCGCCACCGCCCTCGGGCTCGCGCAACCCGCCCTGAGCGGCCAGCTCAAACGCATCGAGCGGGCCCTGGGCGGCGAACTCTTCGAGCGCGGGCGGGACGGCGTGCGCGCCACCGCGCTCGGCGAACTCGTGCTGGAGCGCGCCCGGGTCCTGCTGCCCGCGCTGTCCGAGCTCCAGGAGGAGGCGGTGCGCTTCGCCCGCGGCGGCGCCGCCGGCTACCGGCTCGGCGGGACCCACGGGCCGCTGCTCGGCGGGCTCGTCGACCGGATCGCCCACCAGGAACCCGGGGTGCCGGTGACCACGTACACGTCCTGGTCGGAACGGGAGATCGCCCAGGGCGTGGCCGCCGGGCGGCTGGACTTCGCGCTGGTCGGGGCCTGCGGCGAGAGCGCCCCGCCGGAGCCGGGCCGGCTCGCCTGGCTGGAGGTGGCCCGGGACCCGGTCCACGTGATGCTGGCCGACGACCACCCGCTGGCCCGCCGCGCGGAGATCGAGCTGGCCGAGCTGGCCGCCGAGGCCTGGACGGACGTACCCGGCGACGGCTGCTTCGGGGACTGCTTCGCCGCGGCCTGCGTCCGTGCCGGGTTCACGCCCGCCTGCGTCTACGAGACCGACACCGCGTCCTGCGTGCACCTGGTCCAGGTCGGCCGGGCCGTCGGGCTGTGCCGGGCCACGTTCCCCGCGACCCCCGGGGTGGTGGCCCGGCCGCTCGCCGGGAGCCCGCTGGTCTGGCGGCACCTGCTGGGCTGGCACCCGGCGGCGCCGGCCGCGGCCCGGGCGCCGGGCGTACTGGCGCACGCCCGGTCCGCGCACGCGGAGGCGCTGGCCCGCTCCTCGGGCGCCGCGGCCGGCGGGCGCACCGCCGCCCGGCCGCCCGCGGATCAGGCCGCCGTCGCCTTCTCGATCACCACCGGGACCAGCGGGACGTCCCCGTGCCCGCCGGCGCGGCCGGTGCGGACGGCGGCGATGGAGTCCACCACGTCCTGACCCGCGCTGACCGTGCCGAAGACGGCGTAGCCCCACCCGGCCGGGGTGGGGGCGGTGTGGTCCAGCGCCGGGTTGTCGGCGGTGTTGACGAAGAACTGGGAGGTAGCCGAGTGCGGGACGCTCGTACGGGCCATCGCCACCGAGTACCGGGTGTTCTTCAGGCCGTTGTCCGCCTCGTTGCGCACCGGCTCGCGCACGGGCTTCTGCCGCATGTCGGCGGTGAAGCCGCCGCCCTGGTTCATGAAGCCGGGGATCACGCGGTGGAAGACCGTGCCGTCGTAGTGGCCGCTCTCCACGTAGGCGAGGAAGTTGGCGACGGTGGCCGGTGCCGCCTCCTCGTGGAGGTCGATGACGATGGTGCCGAGGCTGGTGGTCAGCTTCACCTGGGGCATGAGGGGGTCCGGTCCCTTCGGGTGCGAAACGTGCGTCTCAGCTTCGCAGAGGGTGATGGAGGGGACACGGGGCGGGGGCGGGGCGCCGGTGGGGCGGGGGCGGGGCGCCGTGCGGTGCCGGATCCGGCCGGACACGGCCGCGACCCCGGGGGTGGGCCCGGGGTCGTGGGTTCAGCAGCCTTCGGTCGGGCGGGCGTTACGGGAGGTAGCGCTCGATGACCTGCGGGCCCTCCTTCTCGATCAGCTTCCGCGCCGCTTCGACCCGCTCCGGAGTCGGGTCGTGGCCGGTCGCCATCACCAGGTCCTCGGGGTCGTACGCGCGCTCTCCACCCGTGAAGAGCCGGTCCGACCGGGTGGGCTGCTCGTTCGTTTCACTGTCCATCGGATACCTCCTACGGTGCCCAGGCCCCCATCCTCCGGCCCCGGCCCCAAGAACGCACCTCGGGTGCCCGGGGCCGGGTGCCGGTCAGGGGGTGGCGGGCACGGTGGCCCACTTCCAGGAGGCGCCCTTCTTGAAGTCCTCGGCGGAATCGCCCTGGGGGCTCCAGGCGAGCCGGGTGGGCTGGACCGCCGCCGGCCCGATCCAGATCGAGCACACCGTGTGCGATTCGCCGACGTCCCAGCCCAGGTAGACCGGCGGCACGGGGCAGCCGCCCTCCAGGAAGCCCGAGTGGACGTCCGGCCGCTTGATGACCGGTTCCCCGGTCTCGTCGGTGATCCTCGCGTGGGCGTTCATGTCGGAGTTGACGTAGGAGGGCTTCCCCTCCTTGAGGGTGTACGTCACGTACACGAAGTACGGGGTGTCGCCCAGCTTCTCGTCGAAGTGCCGGTTCTTGAGCATCGCCGGGGTGCCCTTGACGATCTTCTGGACGGTCACCTCGAACTTCCCGCCATCGGTGACGTTGGGTTCGTAGAGCTGCGGGGCCGGCTGCCCGATCGTCAGCGCGGGTCCCCACTGCGCCTTGGGGCTGGCGCTGGGGCTGGGGCTCGCCGGGGCGCCGGCGCCGTCGCCCGCACCCCCGGCCCGGACCGTGCCCGCGTTCCCGGTGGTGTTCTTCCCTCCGCCCCCGTCACCTCCGCAGGCGGTGAGGGCGAGTGCCAGTACGGCGGCCGAGACCCCGTGGAGAGCCGTGGAGCGGCGGTGCATGTGGTTCTTCTTCCCTGACCGAAGTGCCGGGGGAGGGAGACGGATTGAGCCGCTGCCTTCCCAAGTGGCTTGAAACGTACGTACGTCGTGTACATGCTATGCGTCGCCCGGTGGCGGGCCGGGCCCGGCCATAACACCGGGGGAGGGGCCAACCGGCAGCTCCCGTACACCGGTTCGGATTCCTACGGTTTCGGTGACCCCCACTGAACCGAGGAGATCCACCATGCTCAAGCGACACGCCCGCGCGGCGTGTACCGCCCTGGCCGCCGCCGGGCTGCTGCTGGCCGGCGCCGCCGCCGCGGGGGCCGCCACCCCCACCGCGGACCCGGCCGCCCCGCAGAAGTCCGCGACGGCCGCCCTGCGCCCCGGCGACGCACCCGCCGAGCTGCTCACCGCCCTCCAGCGCGACCTCGGCCTGACCCCCACGCAGGCCAAGGACCGGCTCGCCCACGAGGCCGAGGCGGGCGCCACCGCCGCCCGGCTCCGCGACCGGCTCGGCGCCGCCTTCGCCGGTGCCTGGGTCGACGGGGCCGACTCCGCCACCCTGACGGTGGCCACCACCCGCGCCGCCGACGCCGCCGCGATACGCGCGGCCGGGGCGCGGCCGAAGCTGGTCGCCCGCTCCCTGGCCGGCCTGGACGCCGCCAAGGCCGGCCTGGACCGGGCCGCCACCGCCGAGACGCCCGTCCGGTACGTCGACCCGCGCACCAACACCCTCGTCGTCGAGGAGACCCGGCCCGGCGCGGCCGCCGCCCTGCTGGCCGCCACCGGCACCGACCCCGCCCTCGCCACGGTCGTGCGCACCGCCGCGGAGAAGGCCCCGCGCCCGCTGTACGACCTGCGCGGCGGGGACGCGTACTACATGAACGGCCAGGGCCGCTGCTCCGTCGGCTTCCCGATCACCAAGGGCACCACCCAGGGCTTCGCCACCGCCGGCCACTGCGGCCGCGCCGGGACCACCACCAGCGGCTTCAACCAGGTCGCCCAGGGCTCGTTCCAGGCGTCGGTGTTCCCGGGCAACGACATGGCCTGGGTCGCCGCCAACGCCAACTGGACCGCCACCCCGTACGTCAAGGGCAGCGGCGGTGCGAACGTGCAGGTCACCGGCTCCGTCCTGCAGCCCGTCGGCGCCTCCGTCTGCCGCTCCGGATCGACCACCGGCTGGCACTGCGGAACCGTCCAGCAGCACAACACCAGCGTCACCTACCCCGAGGGCACCATCTCGGGCGTCACCCGCACCACGGTCTGCGCCGAGCCCGGCGACTCCGGCGGCTCCTACATCTCCGGCAGCCAGGCCCAGGGCGTGACCTCGGGCGGCTCCGGCGACTGCACCAGCGGCGGCACCACCTTCTTCCAGCCGCTGAACCCGATCCTGTCCGCGTACGGCCTGACCCTCAAGGTCACCGGCTCCGACCCGGGCCCCGGCCCCGGCCCGGAGGACCCGCAGCCCGGCGGCACCTGGAAGGCCGGCACCGTCTACGCGGCCGGGGACACCGTCACCTACGGCGGCGCGACCTACCGCTGCCTCCAGGGCCACCAGGCCCAGACGGGCTGGGAGCCGTCGGTGGTCCCGGCGCTCTGGCAGAAGCTGTAACCGCAGCCCTGACCGCGGGGGACCCGCGAGCAGGGGGTGCCGTGACGACCAAGGGGGGCGTCGCGGCACCCCCGCACGCCGTCCCTACACCACGGCCGACAGGGTGGCCAGGGCGCCGATCGCGACCAGCGCCCCGCAGATCCACAGGTTGACCACCCGGTGCTCCCAGAACACCGCGACGAACTCGCGCAGCAGGGCGCTCGGCAGGAAGTAGCGGGCCGTCGGCGAGCCGAGGACCTGCCCGTTGACCCCCGTCTTGCGGGCCAGCATCGCGGCCCGGAAGGCGTGGAAGTTGTTGGTGACGACCACGCACCGGTAGCCCGGCTTCTCCGCCAGCATGATCCCCTTCGAGAAGAGCATGTTCTCCTCGGTCGTGGCGGAGTTCTCCTCCAGCTTCACGTGCTCAGCCGGGACGCCCTCCGCGATCAGCCAGTCGGCCATCGCCCGTGCCTCGGAGACCCGCTCGTCGGACCCCTTGCCGCCCGAGGTGAGCAGCACCGGCGGGCGCGAGCCTCGGGCCAGCTGGGCCTCGTAGATCTGCTGCCCCTTGCGCAGCCGGGAGGCCAGCAGCGGCGGCACCCGGTCCCCGCCGATCAGGCCGGACCCCAGCATGACCACGTGGTCGACGTCCCCGCGCACCTTGATCCGGCCGTAGAGGAACGCGTAGCCGAGGAAGCACAGGAAGATGAAGGCGACGTAGCCGACGACCAGGGTCAGCGTCGTGGCCATGCCGGTCAGCACGGTGGAGTGGAACATCGGGACGGCGACGAGCAGCGCGATCATCCCGAAGATGCCCAGCCCCGCGAGCATCGACAGCAGGTTGGCCGGGCGCCGGCCCTCCTTGCGGATCATCGTGACGCCGTTGGCGATCAGGAAACCGCCGATCGCCAGCGTGCCGAGCACGGGTCCGGCGAAGGCCAGCGCGAAGATCGGCAGGGCCGCCCACGCGGGCAGGGCCGCCACCTTGAACAGCAGTGCCGCCAGCAGCGTGATGCAGGTCAGGCCGAGCAGTACCGCGTTGCTGAAGCGGCGGCGGTCCTTGAAGGCGCTCACGCAGAAGGCGAGGAAGAGGAGGGCGGGGAGGATGAAGACGGCCATGGCGTTCATCGTATGTGCCGACCGTGAACGCCCGCCGGGACCGAAGTCCTAGCCCGCGAACGGGGTTCTGCGCACCGCCCGCCCGGCCAGGACGTCCGTCCGCCTCCCGTCCCGCATGACGAACCGTCCGTCGATCAGGACGTGCGGGATGCCCGTCGGCAGCGCGCGCGGCCGCTCGTACGTGGACCCGGCCGCGACCGTGTCCGGGTCGAAGAGGACCAGGTCGGCGCGGAAGCCCTCGCGGACGAGTCCCCGGTCGGGCAGCCGCAGCCGCGCCGCCGGGCGGCCCGACAGGTGGGCCACGCACTCCTCCAGGGTCAGCACGCCCAGCTCCCGCACGTAGTGGCCGAGGTAGTGCGGGAAGGTGCCGTGGGCGCGGGGGTGCGGCTTCGCGCCGTGCAGGATGCCGTCGGAGCCGCCGGTGTGGACGGGGTGGCGCATGATCGCCCGGACGTTCTCCTCGTGGCCGACGTGCTGGAGGACGGTCGGGCCGAGCCGGTCGCCGAGCAGCAGCCGCCGCGCGGTGTCCCAGCCGTCGAGGCGGGTGCCGACGTGGCCGCCGTACGCGGGGTCGTTCGTCCCGGAGACCTCCACGGTCGACCAGTCCACCGGTACCCCGTGGCAGCCGTCGGAGCCCTCCACCTCCAGCGCGTACCGGATCCGCCGGGCGGTGTCCTCGTCGCGCAGCCGGGCCAGCAGGGCCTCCGGGCCGCCCGCGTGGGCCCAGCCGGGGAGCAGCGCGGCGAGGGTGGTGCAGCCGGGGGTGTACGGGTAGCTGTCGAGGGTGACGTCGGCGCCGTCGGCGAGGGCCGCGTCGAGCAGGGCCAGCAGTTCGGGGGCCCGGCCCCGGTTCTCCCCGAAGTTCATGGTGGCGTGGGCCAGGTGCAGGGCGCAGCCGGCCTCGCGGGTCAGGGTCAGCATCTCGGCGTAGGCGGCGAGCGCGCCGCGCCCGTACGAGCGGTGGTGCGGGCAGTAGTAGCCGCCGTACCGGGCCACGACCTTGCACAGCTCGGTGAGTTCGGAGCCGTCGGCGTACATGCCCGGGGTGTAGGTGAGCCCGGAGGACAGGCCGACCGCGCCCTGTTCCAGCCCCTCGGCGACGAGCCCGCGCATCCGGTCGAGTTCGGCGGGGGTGGCGGGGCGGTCGTCCCAGCCGAGGGCGTGGGCGCGGACGGTGCCCTGGGGGACGAGGTAGGCGGCGTTGACGGCGGTGCCGTGTCCGCCGTGGGCGCGGTCGAGCCGGTCGAGGTACTCGCCGACGGTCCGCCAGTCGAAGTCGACGTCGTCGCCGGGGCCGTTCCAGCCGGCGATGGCGGTCCGCACGCCGGCCAGGGTCCGTTCGTCGGCGGGCGCGTAGGACAGGCCGTCCTGGCCGAGGACTTCGAGGGTGACGCCCTGGGCGGCCTTGGCGGAGTGGTCCGGGTCGCGGAGCAGCGCGAGGTCGCTGTGGGCGTGCATGTCCGTGAACCCGGGGGCCAGGGCCAGCCCGTGGGCGTCGACGGTCCGCCGTCCGCCGGACGGGAGCCGGCCGACGGCGGCGATCCGGCCCTCGTGCACGGCGACGTCCGCGGTGTACGGGGGCCCGCCCGTGCCGTCGACGACACGGGCGCCCCGGATGACGAGGTCCACGGTTAGAAGAAGGTCCGGACGTAGTCGCCGACCGTGCCGTCGGCCTCGACGACCGGGATCAGCGGCCACTTCTCGAAGATGGTGCAGGGGTGCGACATGCCGAGCGCCACCCAGTCGCCGACCTGCACGTCCTCGGCGGAGCCGGTCTCCAGCCAGGCGTGCTGGTCGGAGAGCTTGACGACGCGGATGCCGGTGGCGGGGCGTTCGGTGCCGTCGAGGGCGTCGCGGACCAGCTCGGCCTCGGGCAGGCCGAGGTCGTAGGCGATGTCGCGCTTGCCGGCGTTGACGAAGGCCTGGGTGGGGGAGGGGCGGGAGACGACCTGGGTCCAGAGCCGGAAGGCGGGGCGCAGTCCGCCCTCCTCGGGAACCCGGTTGAAGGGGGTCAGGCGGCCGTACCAGCCGTGGTCGTGGGAGACGTACGCTCCGGAGCGCAGCAGCTTCAGCACGGGCCGGGACAGCTCGGGCAGTTCCGCGAACACGTCGGCGACGGCGTCGAACCAGGCGGAGCCGCCGGCGCTGAGGACGATCTCCTCGACGTCGGGGCCGAACCGCCCGGCCTTGTCGAACTCGGCGGCGAGCCCGGTGAGCCGGCGCAGCCAGGCGTGCACCTTCTCCGGGTCGGCGTCGGGCACCTCGGCCTCGTAGCCGGCGATGCCGACGAGGCGGAGGGTCTCGGTGGCGGCGACGGCGTCGGCGACGGCCCGGCAGTCCTCGTCGGTACGGGCCCCCGTGCGGGCCCCCTCGCCGGCGCCGAGCTCGACGACGACGTCGACGCGGGCGCCCTGGCCCTGGAGGGCCCGGTCCATGAGCTCGGCGCCGCGCACGGAGTCGACGTAGCAGACGAACCGGAAGCCGGGGTCGGCGAGGAGTTCGGCGGCGACCCAGCGCAGGGCGGCGGGGTCGACGAGCTCGTTGGCGAGGAAGATCCGCGGGATCCCGAAGGCGCGGTAGACGCGGGCCTGGTGGGGGACGGCGGCGGTGATGCCCCAGGCGCCGTGCGCGAGCTGGCGCTCGAACAGCTGGGGGGCCATGCAGGTCTTGCCGTGGGGGGCGAAGGCGAGGCCGTGGCGGGCGGAGTACTCGCCGAGGGCCGCGAGGTTGTGTTCCAGCGCGTCGGCGTCGAGGGTGAGGACGGGGGTGGTGAACCCGCCGGTGTACAGGTCCCGCCCCTGCGCGGCGAGCTCCCCGACGGTGAGGCCGGCCGCCTGGGCGTCCGGGGGCAGGCCCTTGAACCGGTGGTCGACCGGTTCGTCGGCGAGCCGTCGGACTGCGTCGCTGGCCATGGGGTCCTCCTGGGGGTGGTGCGGTTGCGCTGTGCGGTGTGCCTGTGGTCTAACACCCGGGGGGACGGGGGTCAACGTCCCCCCGGTTCCGCCCGGGGCCCGGGACGGCCGCTGCGCGGGGCTGGTCCCCTACCCGCCCTTCCACCGTTCCCCGGGGGCTCCGCCCCCGGACCCCCGCGCCTCAAACGCCGGCGGGGCTATCTATAGCCCGCGCGGCGTTTGAGCGCACCGGGCGCGGAGCGTCCGGTATCGGGGTCAGGGGCGGAGCCCCTGGGAACGGTGGAAGGGCGGGTAGGGGAC